>RFLL01000323.1 GCA_003693905.1 Alphaproteobacteria bacterium | reverse complement strand
GTGGCGGTGAGGGATGAAGAACCCGCGTCGCGCCAGTCCGAGCACGGTCAGCAGCCCGAACCACGTTCGCCGCATCGCCGTGCGTGCCGTGGGCGGCGCACCGGGGGCAAGGGGGAGGCGCGCGCCGGCCGTCACGGGCGCAAAACCAGACCCTCGCGGGCGACCACGGTGCCCGGACGCGCCTTGGCGGCGGCAGCGGCGATGCGATCCATCGCCGCATCGTCATGACGCGGGTCGTGATGAAAAATGACAAGCTGCCCGGCCTGGGCCCGGTCGCACAGGCGCACCCCTTCCTGCCAGGTCGAATGGCCCCAGGTGCGATAGCGGGGGAATTCCTCGTCGGTGTAGGTGCAGTCGTAGATCACGATGTCGGCCCCGTCGATGAGATCGAGCACGTTTTCGTCGGGGCGGCCTTCCACGTGTTCGGTGTCGGTGACGTAGCAGATCGACCGGCCCTCGAATTCGATCCGGTATCCGGTGGCGCCGTTGGGGTGGTTGAGCGGGGCCGTACGCAGGCGCACCCCGGGGCGCGGAGTCAGTGTCTCGCCGGCTTTGAAATCGTTGAAGCTGATGTTGCAGCAGAAGATTTCCGGCGGCACCGGGAACAATGGCGCCATCATGAACTTGGACAGTGTCTGATGCAGGGTCAGCGACGGCAGCAGATGCCCGGCCCAGATATGAAAGCGCGAGGAGGAATCGAACAGCGGGTCGAAGAAGGGCAGACCGACGATGTGATCGAGATGGGTGTGGGTGAGAAACACGTCCCCATTCAGGGCCCCTTCGCCGAGCAGCGCCTGACCCAGTACGCGCGCGCCGGTGCCGACGTCAAACACGAGCAGATGCGCTCCGCAGCGCACTTCGAGGCACGAGGTGTTGCCGCCGTAGCGGCGATGGGAATCACCGGGACAGGCAATGGAGCCGCGCACGCCCCAGAATCGCACGAAAAAATCCTGCTGCTCGCTCACACCCGGTGTCGGTCCTGGCGCCGTATCGAAATCGAAGCCCCGCGTCATCCCGGGGCCGGGGGCCATCCGGTCTTTCGCAATGTGCCGGATCCCGGCAAGGATACGGGCAGCAGCCCACCCGCCCCAACCGAAAAGTTTCCCCCTTGCAGCGCGGCTGTACCAGGGCGCGGGGCGGCCGGAGCCGGACAGCCATGTCGAATCGGCATTTGCCGCGATCTGCCCGGTACGCGAAACTGCGCGCCGCGCATCGACGCCCGCACGACCATCCGCCCCTGTCACAGTCCCGCCCTCATGACCCTACAGCGCACCGGCAGCAACTGGACGGCGATCGCCTATGGCCTCGGTCTCGCCTGTCTGGCGGCATACCACCAGTTCAAGCTGCCGCCGGCCCTTCCGGCCATGCTGGCGGAATACGGGTATGACCGTACGCTGGCCGGCGGGTTCATGGCGGTCTACGCCGTGGCCGGACTGACCTTGTCGTGGTCGCTGGGCCGGTTTCTTTCGCGCGCCGGCATCCCGGGGCCGGTTCTGGGGGCGCTGGCGCTCACCGTCGCGGGCAGTGCGCTCACCCTGATGTGGCCCGAGCAGGGCTGGCTGGTGCTCGGCGCACGCGCCATCGAGGGGGTCGGGTTCGCCGTACTGGCGATCGCCGGTCCGGTGCTGGCCAATGCCAGTGCGGCGCCGCGCCATCTGCCGCTGGTCGTCGGCCTGACGGCGAGCTGGATTCCGGTCGGGCAGATCACAGCGATCGCGCTGGCGCCGCCGGCCTTTGCCGCCGGCGGTTGGCAGGGCCTGTGGTGGGCCGGGATCGCGGCTTCGCTGGGATTTGCTGTGGCGACTCTGCGCCTGCGCACCGGCGGGCACGTCGATCCGGCCGGGACCGACGAAGGAGCCGGCCTCGCGGTCCATCCGGCGATCGACGCCGCCCGGTTCCGGCGCCTGATGCTGGCCGGGGCGATTTTCATGCTCTGGGCCGGCCAGTACTTCGCCTACATGACCTGGCTGCCGCAGTATCTGGTCGAGACCCAGGGCCTGTCGCCGTCATGGGCGGCGTTGGGGACGGTGATCCCGGTCGTCGTGCTGCTGATCACCAATTTTGCGACCGGCATGGTGCTGCGCGCCGGAGTGCCGGTGGGGCCGTTGCTGTGCCTGGGGCTGGTCGTGCAGGCGGTGGTGTGGTGGCTGGTTCCGGTCACCGGCGGCGGGCTGAGCGGTCTTGTTTCACTGCTCGTCTACGGCATCGCCGCCGGCATCTGCCCGACGTGCCTGTTCGCCATGCCCAGCGTCATCGTCGGCGCCGGTCGCCCCGCCGCGGCGGCGTTCGGCGTCCTCATGACCGGGCGCAACATCGGCGTCCTCGCCGGCCCCGTCGCAGTGGCGGAGGCGTTCAAGCTGTTCGGCGGCTGGGAGGTAGCGGGGCCGATGTTCGGCGCGCTGACCACCGTCGCCCTCGGCCTCGGCGTGTGGTTGGCGGTGCACCTCGGCGGCGCCGGTTACGGCACCAGGCGATAACCGCCCGGCTCGGTCACCAGAAGTTCGGCATTGGAAGGGTCGGCCTCGATCTTCTGGCGCAGCCGATAGACGTGGGTTTCCAGCGTATGCGTCGTCACCCCGGCGTTGTAGCCCCACACTTCGCCGAGCAGGGTATCGCGCCCGACCACCTGCGAGCCGCTGCGGTAGAGGTACTTCAGGATTGCGGTTTCCTTCTCCGTCAGGCGGATCTTCTTCTTGGTTTCGTTGTGGATCAGAAGCTTGGCGCTGGGCCGGAACGTATAGGGGCCGATGGTGAAGACGGCGTCCTCGCTCTGCTCGTGCTGGCGCAGTTGCGCCCGCAGGCGCGCCAGCAGCACCGACAGGCGGAACGGCTTGGTCACATAGTCGTTGGCCCCGGAATCGAGGCCGAGAATCTGGTCGGCGTCGGTCTGGTGCGCGGTCAGCATGATGATCGGCGATTTGACGCCGCTGCGTCGCAGCAGGCGGCAGACCTCGCGCCCATCCATGTCGGGCAGCCCGACGTCGAGCAGGATGGCGTCGAAATATTCGTGCTTGGTGGCTTCGAGCGCCCTGGTGCCGGTATCCACCTCGACGACGCCGAATTCTTCGTGCAGGCGAAGCTGCTCGCCCAGCGACTGGCGCAGCGCCTCGTCGTCGTCCACCAGCAGAATTTTCTTGGTCGTTGCTGCGGTCATGGGATCCACATCCGGGTCGATTGCTGCATACACGATGTGCGGCCGGGCGCAGGCAACGCGCATTTCACATAATGCTGGTCACATAACACCGCCCCCGGAGCGGTTCAAGGTGCCGGCCCGGCATTTGCCCAGCCGTTGAGGCCTTACGCACCCGCCGAGGCCAGGGCGCAGGTTGCGGCATGTAACGAGTGATCCGTTTCACCGAGGGCATCGACGGCCGAGAAATGGTTGCGGCCGGGCAGATCGACGACCCGGGCCTCGCCGCCGCCGGTGCGCCAGGCGGTTACGAATTCGTTCTGCTGGCGCAGGAACTCTTCCGTTTCTTCCGATCCGACGGCACAGATCACGGGCGCGGCGCAGGGGGCAGCAATGCGGCGGATCGGGCTGCACGTGCGCACCGCTTCGTCGTCGAGGCGCACGACCTCCTGTTGATAGCTGAGCCGGATCGGCGTCAGATCATAGATGCCGGAGACGGACACGGCCCCCTTGAGCAGGTCGGCCGGCAGATCGGCGGCC
>RFLL01000322.1 GCA_003693905.1 Alphaproteobacteria bacterium | reverse complement strand
GTATCGTATGCCGGGCGGCCTTGCGGAAGCCTCGGCCGATGAAACGCCTCGTTCTCCTGATCGTTCTCGTTCTGCTTCTCGGCGCCGGCGGCGGGGCGGGGTGGTGGTTCTTTCTTCGCCCGCCGCCGGACGAGGCCGGTGCGCAGGCCGAAGCAGGCCCCGTCGCGCCCGACGAGCCGTTGCTCGGCCCCAACGGCATACCTCTGGAGCGGGAAATCGAACTCGCGCAGATCGTGCTGCCGATGCTGGCGGAAGGAAAGGTGCGCAAGCACGTCAATTTCATCGTGGCGTTCGAGCTGCGCCGCCCCATGTCGGTGGCCGAGATCGAGAACATCCGCCCCCGCCTGCGCGATGCCGTCATTGCCGAACTGTTTGCGATCTTTTCCTTCCGCCACATTCAGGCGCAGGAGAGTGCTGATCTGCCCGTGGTGCGCGAACGTCTGTTGCGTGTTGCGAATCGGGTGCTGGGGCCGAAGCGTGTCAGTGCCGTATTCGTGCGCCATGCCAGCATCACGCCTCTGGGGTAGGCCCGGGCAAGAGGGCGGGTGGCCGGGGCCTGAATGAAGATGCTGGCCGGAAAAGCCGGCCGCTGATACCCGCGGCTCTCGAAAATCGCCCTTGTATGCTCCGGGGACGATACAAAAAATGGCGATTCCCGTGTGAATGGTTGCCATTGCGGCGGGGTTCTGGCATTTTCCGCGCCGTTTTCCGCACCCGCGAAGTCCCGGGGGGTCTATCGGTCGGACACGCGGGCGTCGCCTGATCACGAAAAAAGGGAATCGGTATGACAACGCAGTTGGTGTTCGCTCTTGCCTGCGGCCTGCTGGCACTGGCGTATGGCATCTGGGCGTCGCGCTCCGTTCTGGCCGCGGATGTGGGAACGCAGCGCATGCAGGAGATCGCGGCGGCGATTCAGGAAGGGGCTCAAGCCTATCTGAACCGGCAGTATCGCACCATCGCCATGGTCGGGATCGCGATTTTCCTGATCATCTCGTTGACGCTGGGCTGGAGCGTCGGCGTCGGGTTCCTGATCGGCGCGACCCTGTCCGGTGCGACCGGCTATATCGGCATGTATGTGTCGGTGCGGGCCAACGTGCGCACTGCGGCGGCGGCACGCAAGGGCCTGGCCGAAGGGCTGAGCCTGGCCTTCCGCGCCGGAACGGTGACCGGTCTGCTGGTGGCCGGGCTGGCGCTGCTGGCGGTGTCCGGCTACTACGCCTTTCTGCTCAGCACCGGTGCCGAGGGTCGGGCCCTCGTCGATCCGCTGGTCGGCCTCGGCTTCGGGGCGTCGCTGATTTCCATCTTCGCCCGACTGGGCGGCGGCATCTTCACCAAGGGCGCGGACGTCGGCGCTGACCTGGTCGGCAAGGTCGAAGCCGGCATCCCCGAAGATGATCCGCGCAACCCGGCGGTGATCGCCGACAACGTTGGCGACAACGTCGGCGACTGCGCCGGCATGGCGGCCGACCTGTTCGAGACCTATGCGGTCACCGTGGTCGCGACCATGGTGCTGGCTTCGATCTTCTTCTCCGGGGCGGAAATCAAGGAATCGGCGATGCTCTATCCGCTGGTGATCGGCGGCACCTGCATCATCGCGTCGGTCATCGGCACCTTCTTCGTGCGTCTGGGCGCCAGTCAGAGCATCATGGGCGCCCTCTACAAGGGCTTCATTGCTTCGGCGATTCTCTCGGCGGTGCTGCTGCTGCCGGTCACCGCCTGGGTGATCGGGCTCGATATCACCTTGAGCGTGGCCGGGCGCGAGTTCTCCGGCTGGGCGCTTTATCTGTGCGGTCTGGTGGGGCTGGCGATCACCGGCGGCCTGATCTGGATCACCGAATACTACACCGGTACCGAGTACCGGCCGGTGCGCACCATCGCGCAGGCGTCGATAACGGGCCATGCCACCAACGTGATCCAGGGGCTGGCGATCTCGATGGAGGCGACCGCGGTTCCCGCCCTGATCATCGTTGCCGGCATCATCGTCACTCATCTGCTGGCCGGGCTGTTCGGCATCGCCGTTGCCGTCACCACGATGCTGGCGCTGGCCGGCATGGTGGTGGCGCTGGACGCCTACGGGCCGGTGACCGACAACGCCGGCGGCATCGCCGAGATGGCCGATCTCGAAGCGGAGGTGCGCAAGACCACCGATGCCCTGGATGCGGTCGGTAACACGACCAAGGCGGTGACCAAGGGCTATGCCATCGGCTCCGCCGGCCTCGGCGCGCTGGTGTTGTTCGCCGCCTACACCTCGGATCTGGAGCATTTCGTCTCGGCGGGGCTGATCCAGGTTAGCGAAAGCATCAACTTCGGTCTGTCCAACCCCTATGTCGTGGTCGGTCTGTTCATGGGCGGCCTGCTGCCTTACCTGTTCGGGGCGCTGGGCATGACCGCGGTCGGGCGGGCGGCCGGCGCCGTCGTGCTTGAGGTGCGGCGGCAGTTCAAGGAAATCCCCGGCATCATGGAAGGCAAGGCGAAGCCCGAATACGGTCGCTGCGTTGACATGCTGACCAAGGCGGCGATCAAGGAGATG
>RFLL01000321.1 GCA_003693905.1 Alphaproteobacteria bacterium | reverse complement strand
GTCCATGCACCGCCTCGGCCTCGGCCGGCATGTCACGATCCGGATTGAGATAGCGCTGGAAATGCTGCCCGGTCGGCACGCAATGAACCAGCTCGAGGCAGGCGATCTCGACGATCCGGTGACCGGCGGCGGGATCGAGACCCGTGGTCTCGGTATCGAGGACGATTTCACGCATGACAGGGCCTTCCATGGCAAGACAAGAACGAGGACGCGGGCTGGCGCAAGGAAACACTGCTACCGCAGCGCGGTGTTGCGAAGCCGGCGTGCGCAGCGGCGGGCCCGGTTCACGGCGCTGTGTACCTGACGCCAGGTGTGACGTTTGCTGAGCCCGGTGCGGATGACGACATCGGCACGGCGGCGTTTTTGCACATCCGGTATCTGCTTGGCTGCAATGGCCGCGAAGCGCGCCGGTGTCATGCCCGCACGCATGAGCACCCGGGCCCGCTGCACGAACGCCGGGGCGCTGACCACCCACACCGTATCGCACAGTGCTTCGCCGCCGGTTTCGAACAGCAGCGGAATGTCGAGAACCGCAACCGGATGGCGCCGGCGGGCCGCACGACGCAGAAAGTCCCGTGCCGCGGCGCGCACCAGCGGGTGCAGAATCGCCTCCAGCCGGCGCAGCGCAGCCCGGTCCTCGAACACGCGGGCGCCGAGACGGGCACGGTCCACCGCCCCAGCGCACACGACACCGGGAAAGGCGGCCCCGACCGCCGCCACCGCGGCGCCGCCGCGCCCCATCAACCGGTGCACGGCCGCGTCCGCATCGTGAACCGGCACCCCCAGCCAGCGCAGCATCTGCGCCACCGTCGTCTTGCCCATGCCGATCGAGCCGGTCAGGCCGATCACATAGGGCGGCGGATGGCGCCGGCGCAGCCTCCGGCGCCGCGATGCGGTCCCGACACGGGCAACACGGGCCACTCCGCTCATGTGTCACATGTATCCAGCACGAACGCCCGCAGCGCGGGCGTCACTTGCGGCGCGACACCGAACCAGGCCTCGAAACCGGGCCGGGCCTGGTGCAGCAGCATGCCGAGGCCATCAACCACCGTGTGCCCGCGCGCACGCGCCGCAGCCAGAAGCGGGGTCTCGAGCGGCGTGTAGACGATGTCGGCCACCACCGCGCCCGGCGGCAGGCGTGTCAGTGGAATTTCCAGCGGCGGTTGCCCTTCCATGCCCAAGGTGGTGGTGTTGACGAGCAGGGCCGCCTCGGCGAGGGTCGCCGCCTGCTGCGACCAGGGCACGACCTCGATCCGCCCTTTCAGGCCCGTCGCCTGCAACTCCGCCGCCAGGATCCGGGCCCGCGCCTGAGTGCGGTTGGCCAGCATGATGCGCGGAACTCCGGCCTCGAGCAGTGCCACGATGACGGCCCGCGCTGCGCCGCCGGCACCGAGAACCGCGGCGGGACCGTCCCCAGGCGACCACCGCGGTGCCTGCTCACGCAGGTTTTCGAGAAATCCGAAGGCATCCGTATTGCTGCCGAGGATACGCCCGCCCTCGAACACCAGTGTGTTGACGGCCCCGATGCGCCGTGCCAGCGCATCGACCTCGTCACACAGGGCAAGGGCCGCTTCCTTGTGTGGCAGCGTCACGTTGAGGCCGCGAAAGCCCGCATCGGCCAGCCCGCGCAGCGCGCGGGGGAGCGACTCAGGGCGCACCAGCAACGGCACATAGGCACCGTCGATGCGGTACTCCTCAAGCCAGTACCCGTGCAGCCGCGGCGAGCGCGAGTGCGCCACCGGCCAGCCGACGACACCGGCCACCCGTGCCCGGCCTGACAGGATCATCGGTGCCCCCCCTTCATGGCACCACGCCGTGAGCGCGCAGAAACGCCAGCAGCGGCAGCAGCGGCAGGCCCAGGATGGCGAAGTGATCGCCGTCAATGCGGGCGAAAAGATGAATGCCCGGCCCCTCGACCTGATACGCCCCGACCGATTCGAGCGCGGCATCCCCGACCGCATCGAGATAGCGGGCGAGAACGTTTTCATCAAAAGCCCGCATGACCATATGCGCGGCCTCGGTGTGGTGCCACAGGCGCACACCGTCGCGTACCACGCATGTACCGGTGACGAGATCGTGCGCCCGCCCGGACAGATGACGCAACTGTGCCGCCGCCGCTGCGCGATCGCGCGGCTTATCGAACCACCGTCCCTCGCAGTCCAGAATCTGATCGGCACCGATGACGGGCGCACCGGGGTGATGGCGCGCAACCCGCTGGGCCTTGAGTTCGGCCAGGGTTTCCGCGGCCTGGCGTGCCGTTGCCTTCTCGCTTTGCAAAGCGGCCTTGAGCCCGGCTTCGTCGAGATCGGCCGCCTCGGCCGGGAACAGCAGGCCGGCGAGCGCCAGCAGACGCCGCCGCGTCGCACTGGCCGAAGCCAGCACGACCGCCGGTGCATCTGGAAGAATCATGCTGCTCATGGCCGCATCACCCGATGACATGACCCCCGGCGTTTCATGCGCCCTCCTCGCGGTGGCGAGCCAGAAGCGACATGATGGTGGCCGCCGTTTCTTCGATCGAACGCCGCGTAACGTCGATCATCGGCCATCTGTGCTCGGTGCACAGGCGGCGCGCGAAGGCGACCTCGGCCCGTACCGAATCAGGATCGACATAGTCGGTCTCTGCCCCGTCCTTGGCTATCATGCGTAGGCGGTGGCGACGCACCTGAACTAGGCTGGCGGGATCCTTGGTCAAACCGACGACCAGCGGCCGGCGCACGCTGAACAGCATCGACGGCAGCGTGCATCCCGGAACGACGGGAACGTTCGCCGCTTTGATGCCGCGATTGGCAAGATAGATGCACGTCGGCGTCTTGGACGTGCGCGAAACACCGACCAGAACCACGTCAGCACGATCCAGTTCTTCCGCCAACTGGCCGTCATCGTGAGACAAGGCGAAGTTCATGGCATCCATACGGTGGAAATATTCCGCATCGAGCACGTGCTGAAGCCCCGGACGACCCCGGATTTCACGCCCGAACCAGCTTGCCAAGCGGTGAATGACCGGATCCAGAACCGCGATGCACGGCACGTCCAGCTTGCTGCATCCCTCGACCAGAACCTCACGCAACGACTGATTGACCAGCGTGAACAGCACCGGGCCCGGGTGTTCGGCGATTCCGCGCAGGCATTTCTCCATCTGGCCCTTGGTGCGAATCAGGCTCCAGACGTGCTCCACCGGTTCGACGTCGTCGAACTGCACCAGGCACGCCCGGGCAACCGAATTGATCGTCTCGCCCGTTGCATCCGAAACCAGATGAAGATGATGAACCGTCATGGCGCTCCCACCACTTGCGGCACAGAGCCGCTTTCGATCCCCGAACTATCCCCGAAGACCGGAACAACGGGGATAACCGGCCCATTGTGACGGGTCGCCGAATTTTCACCCCCGTTCACATGATTCCCTTCACGGGCCATCCCGGCGAGGATCACGTTGTCCACTACATGGTGACGACTTTTCCGACACCCCGCCATGATACTGGTCATCCACGTTATCCACGGGATACCAAAGTAGCGCAAGCGTGCACGGCATCGCCGATGCACCGGTCTTATACCCGAAATTCCGCCGCCGGTCCGCCGCAAGCCGGCGCCTGCCCGATCAGGCTGGCACAACCTGGGGATTGCAGCGTCGTCCTCGCGACTCACACCCCCAGCTTCAACTTCAATCTTTTTATTAAATAAGGAAGTGTTGTATGTAGCCGGTTGCACACAGCCCCGCCTGCGGGCGATCCCTGAGCGGAATCCTCTTTACCGTGTCACCTTCAAACAAACCTCTGCTTCGCGCTCTAGCCGGCACGCCGAACAGGCCGCCGCCGATATGGCTGATGCGTCAGGCGGGGCGTTATCTGCCGGAATACCGGGAAACCCGGGCCAAGGCGTCCAATTTCATCGAGCTCTGCCTGAGCCCGGACCTGGCCACCGAAATCACCCTGCAACCGGTGCGCCGTTATGGCCTGGATGCGGCGATCCTGTTTTCCGACATCCTCGTAGTGCCTTACGGCATGGGACAACGGGTCTGGTTCGAAGAAGGAACCGGGCCGCGGCTTGATACGCTGTTGGACGAGAAGGCCGTCGCAGCGCTGCAACCGCAGGCGCTGCGGGCGACGTTGGCGCCGGTCTATGAAACGGTGGCACGGGTGCGTGCCGCGCTCGGACCTGCAACAGCGCTGATCGGCTTTGCCGGAGCGCCGTGGACGGTTGCCAGCTACATGATCGAAGGTGGCACCAGCAAGGATTTCGCTAAAGCCAAAGTATGGGCCTACTGCGATCCGGCTTCCTTCCAGCGCTTGATCGATGTTCTCGTCGAGGCGACAACGGATCACCTTCTCGCTCAGATCGAAGCTGGTGCCGAGGTCGTGCAGATATTCGACAGTTGGGCCGGCGTGTGGCCCGAGGAGGCGCTGCGTCGCTGGTGTCTGGCGCCGCTGAGGCGAATTGTGTCAGGACTGAGGGCAGTGCATCCCGATGTTCCCGTCATCGCCTTTCCACGCGGGGCCGGTGTGGCGTACGAGACGTTTGCGGCCGAAGCCGGTGTCGATGCGCTGGGTCTCGATACCACCGTCCCGCTGGCGTGGGCGCACGAGCGGCTGCAAAGTCGCCTTGCTGTGCAGGGCAATCTCGATCCGGTTCTGCTGGTCGCCGGCGGTGAGGCCATGCGTACGGCAGCGGCCGCGATTTTGCGCGCGCTGGGCGACGGACCGCTGGT
>RFLL01000320.1 GCA_003693905.1 Alphaproteobacteria bacterium | reverse complement strand
TGACGCGGATCTTCTATCCGGGTGCCGACAGCCATCCGCAGGCGGCACTCGCCCGGCGCCAGATGGCCGATGGCGGCAGCATCATCGCCTTTGAAGTCGACGGCGGCAAAGAGCGCGCCTTCCGTCTGCTGCGCGCGCTTCAGGTGATCGACATCTCCAACAACCTGGGCGATGCCAAATCGCTGGCCACCCATCCGGCGACGACCACCCACCAGCGCCTGCCGGCGGAAGAACGCGCGCGTCTGGGCATTACCGACGGATTGATCCGCATCTCGGTCGGGCTTGAAGACGTCGCCGACCTGCAGGAGGACCTGGCCCGGGCGCTGGCGGCATAGCAGACCCTGGGGCGTCCCGGAGAACCCGGTGGCGCCCGGCCGGCCGCCTCAGCCGTCGGCCCCGAGGTCGGCCAGCTTGCGCTCGATGCGCGCGATCAGAGCATCGAACCCTTCGTTGGCGAGGATGCCGCCGTATTCGGAGCGTTTGAGCGCAAGCTCGCTGAACTTGGCGTCGAGGTAGACGTCGACGACCCGCCACCGGTCCCTGGTCTTTTTCAGCAGATAGTTGATCTCGATCGCCGTGCCGTCGGGCTTGATCAGGCGGTTGCGCACCAGAACGGTGCCGCGCGGCCCCGGCTCTTCGCCGACGACCTCGAAGCGCTCGCCGCCGTAGCCGTCGAAGCGGGCGGCAAAGGTGGCGATGCTCATGCGCCGGAAAACGGCGACGAACTGTCGACGTTGTGCCGGGCTGAGGGTGCGCCAGTGCCTGCCGAGCGAAATGGCGGCCATCAAAGGAAAATGGAAACTTTTGCGCAGCACCGACTCAAGGCGTGCATAACGGCCCCGATAGCCGAGGGCTTCGGCGTTGCGCATGACGTCGATCAGAGCTTCATCGAGGCGCGCGACGACGTCGCTCGGCCGGCCCGGTGCGAGCGTCGTCTCCGCCGTTGAATCGGCGACGGATGCAGCGGTCGCGGCTGCGCCGGGCATCGGCGCGGCAAGCAGCAGGACCAGGATTGAAGACAGCACTCGACAAATCGGGTGAGTCAAGAAACGCATCCTTCATGCATGTGCAGCCCCGTATGTAACACGCCCGTCACGTCTGCGATTCTCGATCACGTGGCTGTGACGGAT
This sequence comes from Alphaproteobacteria bacterium, assembly GCA_003693905.1. Taxonomy (GTDB): domain Bacteria; phylum Pseudomonadota; class Alphaproteobacteria; order Kiloniellales; family J153; genus J153. The sequence continues at coordinate 4,456 of RFLL01000320.1, read as the reverse complement.
CGTGCGGGACTCGACAGGTTTCCGCCACCCCTCGATATATGGTGTGATACGAGACCGTGCCAGTCTTCCATCCCCGTCCTTGTCACCGGGGTGTCGTTGCGGAGCGTTGTGCGACGTGCTGGATACACCGCGCGTGTCGGCCGCGGTCCGGGGCATGAGGGGGGCCGGGGTACGAGGTACGGGGGCCGAGAAGCCGGAGCGAAAGGACAGCGCAGATCATGCGAGTCGGGATGTTGGGGGCCGGCGTCGGCCGGCGGTTGGGCGACGTCGAGGCGGGACCGAAGATTCTTCTCGAATTCGGCGGCCGCAGCCTGCTCGCGCGCCATGTCGATATCCTGCGCGCCTGCGGTGTGACTCGCATCGATCTCGTGATCGGCTACCAGGCGGCGGCGGTCGAGGCCGAAATCGCCCGGCTGGGAGCGGGGGATCTGGTGCACACGATCTTCAATCCCGATTACGAGGACGGCGCCATTTTGTCGTTCTGCAAGCTGGCCGAGACCCTGAGCGCCGGCGAACCGGTCCTGTTCATGGATGGCGACGTGCTATACGACCGCCGGTTGATGGCGCGCCTGGTGACGGCACCCGACGAAAACTGTTTCCTCATGGACCGGACGACGGAAGACGGCGACGACCCGGTGAAGCTGTGCCTGCGGCGCGGCGTGCTGGTCGATTTTCACAAGCGCCCGCAACGCGCATACGACTGGTGGGGCGAATGGGTCGGCTTCTGCCGCTTCTCGCCCGTCATCGCGGCCGAAGTGGCGGCCGCGGCCCGCGCGGTGGCGGCCGAGGATCGCGGCGCCATCTACGAAGAGGCGATTCGCCGCGTTCTGCTGCAACAGCCTCCGGGCACGTTCGGTGTCGTCGATATTACGGGGCTGCCGTGGATCGAGATCGATTTTCCCGAGGATCTGGCCCGCGCCCGTTCCGAAATCTTTGCCCGGCTGGTCGATGACGACGAAGCCGTTTCGTCACGGGCCGCATCAGGGGGATCGTAAGCGCATGGCCGCTGGTTCCTGGTCATGGCGATCGTGGTGAGGCGATGACCACCCTGGTCACGGGGGCGACTGGCTTCGTCGGTTCGGCGGTCGTGCGCCGGCTGCTGGCGCGCGGTGAGAGCGTGCGCGTCCTGGTCCGCCCGCACAGCGACCGCCGCAACATCGCCGATCTGCCGCTCGAAGTGGTCGAGGGAGACCTGCGCGACCCGACGTCGCTGGACCGCGCGCTCGAGGGCTGCCGGGCGCTGTTCCACGTCGCCGCCGACTATCGCCTGTGGGTGCCCGATCCGGCCACCCTCTACGCGGTCAACGTCACCGGCACGCAGCAGTTGATGCGCGCGGCCGCAGCGGCCGGGGTGCGCCGCATCGTCTATACCAGCAGCGTCGCCACCCTCGGCCTCAACCGCGACGGAACGCCGGGCGATGAAGACACGCCGGTCAGCCTAGACGACATGATCGGCCCCTACAAACGCTCCAAGTTTCTGGCCGAGCACGCGGTGCTGAAACTGGTCCGCGACCACGGCCTGCCCGCGGTGATCGTCAATCCATCGACCCCGGTCGGCCCGCGCGACATCAAGCCGACGCCGACCGGGCGCCTGATCGTCGAAGCCGCGACCGGGCGCATCCCGGCCTATGTCGATACCGGGCTCAACATCGTCCACGTCGACGACGTCGCCGCCGGCCATCTGCTCGCCTTCGACCGCGGCACGGTGGGAGAGCGCTACATCCTCGGCGGCGAGAACCTGACCCTGAGCGAGATCCTGGGCAAGATCGCCCGCCTGATCGGGCGTCGGGCGCCGCGGCTGCGCCTGCCGGTGGCCGCGGTGATGCCGGTGGCCCACGCGTGCGAAGCCTGGGCCCGGCTGACCAGCGGCGCTGAGCCCTTTGTCACCGTGGACGCAGTGCGCATGGCGCGCAAATGGATGTTCTTTTCCAGCGCCAAGGCGCAGGTACGGCTCGGCTACCGCGCCCGGCCCGCGGACGAAGCCCTGGCCGATGCGATCGCATGGTTCCGGCAGGCCGGCTATTTCGGCTGAGCGCGGCGGCTCCGCTGCGGTCACGTTCACGCGAGGGGGAATTAAACTCAGCGCACAAATGATCTAGGCTGCTTTCCTCCGACGAGCCGATAATAAAGCGAACGCAAGGGGGCAATGTCGCACGATCTGCCGTACCGCCGCGGTCGGGGCCGCCCGCACTTGCGTGTCGTCCTGGCCCAGCCGCGAGGGTTCTGCGCCGGTGTGCGCCGGGCGATCGAGATCGTCGAACGGGCACTCACCCGTTTTGGCGCACCAATCTATGTGCGTCACGAGATCGTGCACAACAAGCACGTCGTGGCTGACCTGCGCGCCCGCGGCGCGCGTTTCGTTGAGGACGTCGATGAAATCCCCGAGGGAGCCGTCGTCGTGTTCAGCGCCCACGGCGTCTCGCGCGCGGTCGAACAGGCAGCGCGGGCGCGCCGGCTGCGGGTCGTCGATGCGACATGCCCGCTGGTGGCCAAGGTCCATGCCGAAGGCCATCGCTACGCCGCCGCCGGTTATGATGTGGTGCTGATCGGTCATGCCGGGCACCCCGAGGTCGTGGGCACGCTGGGCCGCATCGACGTGCCGGTGCATGTCATCGCACAACCGTCCGACGTTGCGGCACTGAGGCCGCGCGATCCCGAACGGCTCGCCTACGTCACCCAGACAACGCTCAGCGTCGACGATACCCGTGCCGTCATCGCCGCCTTGAAGGCACGCTTTCCGGCCATCCAGGGACCGGATGTCAACGACATCTGCTATGCTACCCAGAACCGCCAAGCGGCGGCGCGGCGCCTGATCACCGAGGCCGAGGTCGACGTGCTTCTGGTGGCCGGGGCCCGCAACAGCTCCAACACCAACCGCCTGCGCGAGATCGGCGCCCAAGCGGGGGTGCCGAGCCATCTGGTGGAAACGGCGTGCGAGGTCGATCCGGCTTGGCTTGTCGGAGTAAAGGCGGTAGGGATAACGGCGGGTGCGTCGGCGCCGGAGGGGCAGGTCCGGGATATCGTCGCCGCCTTGGGCCGGACGTTCGCCCTTGAGGTTTCGGTGCTGGACGGACCGCACGAGCAGGTACAGTTCAAGTTGCCGCCCGAAGTCGCAGCACCGGCGCCGGAAGGTTCACCTTGCAACGCAGCAGTTGCTGCCGCAAGCCCGGCACGCAGACAGGCCCCGGTGGTGGTGCGGCGCGGTTTTGCGCTGTCGTGATCCACCCGATTGGAGATACCCCCCGTGCCCGTGCCATTGAGACAGCAGATCCGCGTTGGCGCCTACATCCTCAAGCAGCGTCTGCTGGGGCGCGAACGCTATCCGCTCGTGCTCATGCTGGAGCCGCTGTTCCGCTGCAACCTCGCCTGTCCGGGATGCGGCAAGATCGACTATCCGAAGGCCATCCTCGATCGCCGGTTGTCGGTGGCCGAGTGCATCGAAGCGGTCGAGGAATGCGGCGCGCCGATCGTTTCCATCCCCGGCGGCGAGCCCCTGTTGCACAAGGAAATCGGCGACATAGTGGCGGCGCTGGTGGCGCGCAAGCGCTTCGTCTACCTGTGCACCAACGCGCTGCTGCTGGAAAAGAAGCTGCATCTGTTCACGCCGAGCCCTTATCTGACCTTTTCCATCCACCTTGACGGGCTGGAGGAAGAGCACGACCGCGCGGTCGACCAGAAGGGCGTCTTTGCACGCGCGGTCAGGGCGATCCGCACGGTTCAGGCGGCCGGGTTCCGGGTCAACGTCAACTGCACCCTGTTCAATAATGCCGAACCCGACAAGGTGGCGGCGTTTTTCGATTTCGTGACCGAACTCGGCGTCGAAGGCATCACCGTCTCACCCGGCTATGCCTACGAACGCGCGCCCGATCAGGAACACTTCCTGCGCCGCGATCAGACCAAGCGTCTGTTCCGCGAGGTGTTCCGTCGCGGCAAGGGACGCAAGTGGGCGTTTTCGCAATCGACGCTGTTCCTCGATTTCCTGGCCGGCAACCAGACCTACCGATGCACGCCGTGGGGCAACCCGACGCGCAACATCTTCGGCTGGCAACGGCCGTGCTATCTGCTCAACGAAGGCTACGCCCGCAGCTTCGACGAGTTGATGCGCGAGACCGACTGGGACTCCTACGGCACCGGCAATTACGAAAAGTGCGCCGACTGTATGGTCCATTGCGGCTACGAGCCGAGCGCGGTGACCGATACGCTCAAGCATCCGCTCAAGGCACTGAAGGTGTTCGTGCACGGGATTCGCACCGACGGGCCCTTCGCACCGGACATCCCGCTCGATCGTCAGCGCCCGGCAGAGTTCGTGTTCGAGCGCCTGATCGCCGAGGCGATAGATGACACGGGCAAGGCCAAGCCCCACAAGAGCGGCAAATCGCCCTCAGTCGCCGCTGAATAATCCCCCCGGGGCGGCGGCCGCCCGCGCCAAGGCGGCAAAGGCCCGGCGCGAATGGCC
>RFLL01000319.1 GCA_003693905.1 Alphaproteobacteria bacterium | reverse complement strand
CGGGATCGCCGCTGACCATGACGGTGGCGCCCACCCGCGCGCCCAGGCCCAGCAGCCGATCCAGCAGCGGCCGGCGCGCCGCCGGCGGCAGATCCTTGTCGCGCAGCAGCACCCAGCGGCAACCGCCGGTCAGGGCCGCTTCGACCACCACTTCAAGCGGCCGGCGCGCTAGGGTCCGGTCCGTAATCAGCAGAACCGGCGGCTCGGGCAGCTTCACGTTCCGATCAGGCCAAGACGCGGGCTCGACGGTTCGCCGTGGGCGCGGCGCGGGATTCGCCCCGCCCGACGGGCCGCGAAACCGGCCTCGACGGCGTGGCGCATGGCCCGGGCCATGCGCACCGGGTCGCGCGCCTTGGCCACGGCGGTGTTGAGCAGGACGGCGGCACAACCGAGTTCCATGGCCAGTGCCGCATCGGATGCCGTGCCGATGCCGGCATCGAGAATGACCGGCACCGGGCTGCGGGCACAGATCAGCGAGATGTTATAGGGGTTGCAGATCCCCATCCCCGATCCGATCGGCGCCCCCAGCGGCATCACCGCGGCGCAACCGACATCGACCAGCTTCTGGCACACTACCGGATCGTCGGTGCAGTACGGCAGCACCGTAAAACCGTCGCGGACCAGTTCGTCGGCGGCCACGATCAGTTGTTCGACATCGGGATAGAGCGTGTCGGGATCGCCGATCACTTCGAGCTTGACCCAATCGGTCTCCAGCGCCTCGCGGGCAAGCTGCGCTGTCAGGACGGCATCGCGCACGGTGGCGCAGCCGGCCGTGTTGGGCAGCAGGCGGTAGCGCCCGCCGAGCAGGTCGACCATGCTTTCGGCGTAGCCTTCGAGGCTGATGCGGCGAATCGAAACGGTCACGATTTCGGCCCCGCCGGCGGCCAGGGCATCGAGCATGACCTGCCGGTTGGGATAGCCGCCGCTGCCGAGCAGCAGACGCGACGTGAACGAGCGCGCGCCGATGGTTAGGGCCTCGGTGGAGGTTGAAGGTGCGGATGTTTCGGACATGACAGGTACGCCCTCCCCGGGCGGATCCGGGGCCGTTCAGCCGCCGGAAAACAGTTTCACGACCTCGATCGTATCGCCGGGCGCAAGACGCCTCTCGCCCCAGGCACGGCGTGGAACCACGGCGCCGTTGACGGCGACCGCAATGCCGCGCGCGTCGGGATCGACGCCGGCCTCGCACAGGAGATCGATCAGCATGGCATCGTCGCCAAGCGGCCGCTCTTCGCCGTTGAAACGCACGCTGCGTACGGCCGTGGTCGGTTCGTTCACCTCTGGACGGCTCCCTCGTGTATCGCGGCCGCAGGCCGCGGGGGCGATGTGAAGCGGTCGATCGCGAATGGTTGCGCCTCGGGGGGCAGTTTGCCACTGAGCACGCATTCGGCCATCATGTCGGCGGTGACCGGCGCCAGCAGGATGCCGTTGCGGTGATGTCCGGTGGCGAGAAACAGCCCCGGCAACGCCGTCGGACCGAAGATCGGCGCATCGTCGCGACTCGTCGGCCGGAAACCGACCCACATCTCGTCGATGGGCAGTTCTTCGATCGCCGGCAGCGGGCGCCACGCCGCCTCCAGCAACTCGAACACGCCGCCGGCGGTGAGCGCGGTATCGAACCCTTTTTCCTCGACCGTGGCGCCGATCAGCAGGCGTCCATCGCGCCGCGGCACCATGTAGATCTTGGGCGCCCACAGAACGTGACGCAGCACCGGCGCCGCCGGGTCCATGCGCAGTGCTAGAGCCTGTCCCTTGACCGGTCGCACCGGCGGCATGGCCGATTCGGGCAGCCCTTCGATCTCGCGCGACCATGCCCCGGCGGCCAGCACGACGGCATCGGCGTCGTGGCGACGCTCACCAAGGACGACGCCGCGCACGCGCCCAACCTCGACGTCGATCGCCGTCACGGGGCTGCGTTCGTGCAGGCGGCCGCCGGCGCGCGTAAAGGCAACGGCCAGGGCCCGCACCAGCTTGCGATTGTCGACCTGATGGTCGGCCGGGCTGTAGACCGCTGCCGCAATGCCGGCGCGCAGATGCGGTTCGCGCCGGCGCGCCTCGGCGCCGGTCATCCAGGTCAGATCGATGCCCAGCCCGCGCTGGTAGTCATAGGTGAAGCGCAACTGCTCGACGTCGTCGTGGGTCAGCGCCACGATCAGCGTGCCTTCATCGCGGTAATCGACTTCGCAGCCGCTGTCCGCCTCCAGCGCGCGGACGAAATCGGGCCAGCGCCGCTGCGCTTCGCGCGCCAGCGGCAGCAGCGCCTCTTCACCCGGCTCCGCCTCGGCACCGGCGGCCAGCATGCCTGCCGAAGCCCAGGTCGCACCGTGCCCGGCCTCGTCGCGGTCGAAGACATCGACGCTGCAACCCGCCTGTGCCAGACGCCAGCCGATGCCCAGTCCGCACACGCCGGCCCCGATCACCGCAACGCGGGGACGGTCGCTGTGGGGAAACGTCTTGGTATCCGTGTCATGCATGAAGCGGCTCCCTTCGCTGGCATGATCCAGATCAGGTTCGATGGGTGTGTTCTCAGCCGACGGATCCGCCGCCGGCACCCCAGCCATAACCGAAATGTAATGTAACCCCACCGCAATGCAAAGGACCAGCAACAAAAGCACCGCAGGCCAACGGTCCGCCCGGGGCATGGCTTGCGCGCGCGGCGGGCTGCGGCTCGAGACCGGCCCTCACTCGAGCCCCAGAACCAGGGCCTTCAGATACGCCGATTCGGGCAGGAAGGGATGAACCGGATGATCGGGGCCGGCGCCGGCCTCGCGCACGATCCGCGCCGCCCGCCCGGCGTTCCACAGGCCGTGGGCCACCGCCGCGCCAAATTCGTCGCGACCGACGTGATGGCTGCATGACGCGACCATCAGGATG
>RFLL01000318.1 GCA_003693905.1 Alphaproteobacteria bacterium | reverse complement strand
GTGCGGCAGTACGAAGCGCAGCGGCCAGATGATATGCGGGGCCGCGCGCAGCAGTACCTCACGCTCGATCAGCGCCTCGCGCACGAGGCGGAACTCGTAGGTTTCGAGATAGCGCAGGCCGCCGTGGATCAGCTTGGTGCTGGCCGAAGACGTGGCCCCGCCGAGATCCCCCTGCTCGCACAGCACGACCGACAGGCCGCGTCCGGCGGCATCGCGGGCGATGCCGACGCCGTTGATGCCACCACCGATGACCAGCAGATCGACCGGTTGCTGTTCCGGCACGGGTGGTGGCCCTCCCTTACTGTCGGCCTTTGCCGGGCCTTCTGGTTCCTCAGGTTGCGGCTGCGTATCGATTGGTCACCGATACGGGATTAACCTTACGCCGCCTCTTGCGCATTCACAACCGAAAACCAATGCTGTTGCAGGTGTTCATAAATGAACATCCAGCCATTGCCGGGCCGATCCGGATTCGGCAATCCGGGGGCGAGAAGGGGACAGGTCCCGGGAAACCGGGCAGGCCTTGGGCGGAGGCGGGGGCGTTCAGGTTGCGATCACCGTGTCCTGCGGTGCGGCCGGGCCGGGTCCGTTGGCCAAGCAATCCCACCCGCGCCGTGCGCGCTGGGAAAGCCGGAAGGGCAGGTCAGGCGGCGGCGGCGTCGCGGTCGGCCGTGTGGACCTCGATCTCGGCCGCATTCAGCATGTCGCGGAAGGCCGGCGGCGGCGGCCGGTCGGTGAACAGGGCATTGATCTGTGAAATGTGGCCGAGGCGCACCATCGCACTGCGCCCGAACTTGGTGTGATCGGCGGCAAGAAAGACCTGGCGCGAATTGGCGATGATCGCCTGGGCGACGCGCACTTCCTGATAGTCGAAGTCGAGCAGCGTGCCGTCTTCGTCGATGCCGCTGATGCCAATGATTCCGAAATCGACCTTGAACTGGCGCACCAAGTCGATGGTGGCGGCGCCGACGATGCCGCGGTCGCGGCTGCGGACCACGCCGCCGGCCACGATGACCTCGAACCCGGGGTTGCTGCTCAGGATGCTGGCCACGTTCAGATTGTTGGTGATGATGCGCAGGCCCTCGTGATCGGTCAGGGTGCGGGCGATCTCTTCCGTCGTCGTGCCGATGTTGATGAACAGCGAGGCGTGATCGGGGATATGGGCCGAGACCATGCGCGCGATGCGCCGCTTTTCCTCCAGGCACAGGACCTGACGGGTGGTATAGGCGAGATTTTCGACGCTCGACGGCAGCCCAGCCCCGCCGTGATAACGCCGCAACAGGGCACGCCGGCATAATTCGTTGATATCACGTCGGATGGTCTGGGTCGTCACCCCGAACCGCTGGGCCAGTTCGTCGATCGAAACGAAGCCGCGCCGGCGGACCAGGTCGAGAATCTGTTCCTGGCGCGGGCGGGGTGTCATGGCGCGTGAACTTTTCACTTTCACTTCACTTTCGATTTGTCCGTTCCCAACCGGGTCGGCCCGGGCGACCAGGATGACGTCAAACATAGCGCGTCTTCATGGCTGGGGCCAAGGCGGCGCCTGCCTCCGAGAGGCGAAACCGGGGCGCGAAACCGTGCGCAGAGCGGGGCGGTACGCGGGCGGCGCATGGACCGGCACGGGCGGGAAGCGCCGGGCCGGCGGCCGTTCCCACTATCTTTCCCGGCTTTTCTGCAGTGCCGAAACCGGAGGTTAATCATGCGTTGCGACAATTGCGCTGCATGCATATCAAACCCGGCTTGCGAAGGCGGCATGCGTTCATTAAGCTGCAATGCAACAAAGTTGCGGCATCGCAGCAAAATGGGTCATAATCGACCCGGGGATGGATCGGGAAAGGGTGTTCCAAATGGAGGAAAAACACGGTTACTTCCTCGAAGACTTGTCCGTCGGCATGACGAGTCTCTTCGCCAAAACGATCACCGATGCCGATATCGTGATGTTCGCCGGCATCTCCGGCGATACCAATCCGGTGCATCTGGATGCGCATTTTGCGGATCAGACGGCCTTCAAGGGGCGCATCGCCCATGGCCTGCTGTCGGCCAGCTTCATCTCGACCGTGCTGGGCACCCGCCTGCCCGGACCGGGGTGCATCTATCTCAGCCAAACCCTGCGCTTCCGCGCCCCGGTCAAATCCGGCGATACGGTGACGGCGCGGGTCACGGTCAAGGAGATCGACGACAAGCGCAAACGGGTCACCCTGGAGACCGTATGTCTGGTCGACGAGACCGTGGTCGTCGACGGCGAGGCGGTCCTGATGGTCAACCGCCGGACCGAGGTTCTGGATGCCGCGGCAGCCAAAGGCAACGGCCGGGCCAAGGACGCGGTGTCGGGAGGACCGACTGCAACCAACTGAGGCCCCGACCTGCCGAGGTTCCGATCCGCTGAAGTTCCAGCCCGCTGAAGTTCCGGCTCGCGGTGAGCTTTTGCTGTGCGGTGAGGTGCGGCCGGGCCCGATTTTACTCCGGCACCGATTTCACATCACCGGATAATGCTCTAAGGTCCGCAGGTTGCGCGGGGGGCGGGAAGCCCCGGACCCCGCCGTCGTCAGGACCCTGCGCGAGGCCGTGAACATTTTCCATGGCGATCTTCCGACATACCGCCGAACTGCCGCCCGAGGCGCGTGGCGCGGTCGTCGCGATCGGCAATTTCGACGGCGTTCATCGCGGCCATCAGGCGGTGCTGGCCGAGGTTGGACGCATCGCCGCCCGTCTCGGTGCACCACGGGCGGTGCTCACCTTCGAGCCGCATCCGCGGCGCTTCTTTCGCCCCCACGATCCGCCGTTCCAGCTCACCTCGTTCCGGCTCAAAGCACGTCTCCTGGAGGCGCTCGGCGTCGATCACGTGTTCTTTCTGACCTTCAACGAAGCCCTGTCACGGCTCAGCGCCGAGGCCTTCGTGCGCGACATTCTGGTGCGCGATCTGGGTGTGCGCCACGTCGTGGTCGGCGGCAACTTCGCCTTTGGTCACAAGCGCCGGGGCGACCCGGCATTCCTGCGGGCGCTGGGCGAAGAACTCGGCTTCGGGGTGACGGTGCTGGAGCGGGTGATCGGGCCAACCGGCGAGGTCTATTCCTCGAGCGCGGTGCGTCGCTATCTTACGGCCGGCGACCCGACCCGTGCCGCTCTCCTGCTCGGGCGCTACTGGGAGATCGAAGGCCGGGTACAGGCCGGCGCGCGCCTCGGTCGCAAGCTCGGGTTTCCGACCGCCAACATCGACCTCGACGATTTTCTGGTACCGGCCTTCGGCGTCTATGCCGTACGCGCCGGTATCGACCGCGGCGAGCGGACGGTCTGGCACCCCGGCGTCGCCAATCTGGGCGTGCGGCCGATGGTCGAATCCGATGGCCGGCCTCTGTTGGAGGTGCATCTGTTCGACTTCGAGGCCGATCTTTACGGGCAGCACATGCGCACCGCCCTGGTCGATTATCTGCGTCCGGAAATGACGTTCTCCGACCTTGAGGCGATGCGGGCCCGGATGGCCGAGGATGCGCGCCGCGCCCGGGTCATCCTGGCCGGCGAGGTGTGGCAGGCCGGATGGCCGGCCAGCCCGTTCCTGACCCCGTCGTCCGGCCCCGCGGTGCCGGAAGCACCCGAGTGAGGCTTTTCGCCCCCCTGTTTGCCCTGATCTGCCCTGATTCGCTACGCCTTGCTTGTTTCGTCCCGGCGTCCGACATCGGTTACATGTAACCGAAGGCGGGCCGCGGCATGACGGCTTCGAAGAAGACCGACAGGGCGAAGACCGGCAAGACAGGGGCCGAGAAGACGCAGGCACCATGTGATGCTGCGAAGGGGCGCCGCAAGGTGCAAAGGTATCGCGAGCGCATGCGGGCGCGCGGGCTCAGGCTGATCCAGATCTGGGTGCCGGACACACGTACGCCGAGCTTCGCAACGAGGCCCGCCTCCAGTCGCAGGCGGTTGCCAGGAGCAGCCATGCCCGCGAGGGCCAGGCTTTCATTGATGCAGTATCGGATTTGGGCGACGCATGAAGCGTGTGCGGCGCGGCGACGTCTGGACCGTCTCGGGCACCGGCTATGCCGGGAAACCGCGCCCTGCCGTACCTGCCGTAATCGTACAGGACGACCGGTTCGATGCCACCGCTTCGGTCACGTTGTGCGCCTTCACAACGGACGAGACCGAGGCCGCGCTGATTCGCCTTCCCGTCATATCCAACGAACGAAACGGCGTGCAGACGGTTTCACGCCTGATGATCGACAAGATCACGACGGTGTCGAAAACGCGCCTGGGGCGCCGTCTCGGGCGTCTGGACGACGCCGACATCGTGCGCCTGAACCGTGCGATCCTCGTATTTTTGGGATTGGCGTGATTTTTTGCACTGGCCATGCCGTCGGACCTGAAGAGGCGTCGTTGAAACGCCGGCTTTCCTTGACGCTGTGCCGGGGCATCCATAACATCCGCGCGCCCGACACCCGCGGGCCCCGCGTTCGGCCCCTTATCGCCTGGCATTCCCGCTCATGAGCGTCGATTACAAAGCCACTGTTTTTCTGCCGCGCACCGATTTTCCGATGCGCGCCGGTCTGCCCGCCCGCGAGCCCGAGATACTGCGCCGCTGGCAGGAGATGGATCTTTACGGCCGGCTGCGCAAGGCCGCGGCCGGGCGCGAGAAGTTCGTCCTTCACGACGGGCCGCCGTACGCCAACGGCCATCTCCACATGGGCCATGCCCTCAACAAGATCCTCAAGGACGTCATCAACCGCTCGCAGCAGATGCTGGGCAAGGACGCCAACTACGTTCCCGGCTGGGACTGTCATGGCCTGCCCATCGAGTGGAAGGTGGAAGAACAGTACCGCGCCCGTGGTCAGGACAAGGACAAGGTTCCGGCGGTCGAGTTCCGTCGTCAGTGCCGCGAATTCGCGCAGCACTGGATCGGCGTTCAGACGGAGGAGTTTCAGCGCCTGGGGGTGATCGGCGACTGGCGCACGCCCTATACCACCATGGCCTACAGCGCCGAGGCGCAGATCGTGCGCGAGGTCGGCAAATTCCTTCTCAATGGCGGTCTCTATCGCGGCGCCAAGCCGGTGCTGTGGTCGGTCGTCGAGCGCACCGCCCTGGCGGATGCCGAGGTCGAATATCACGATCACACCTCGACCACGATCTGGGTGCGGTTTCCCGTCGTGACACCTTCGCAGCCGGCGCTGGCCGGCGCGGCGGTGGTCATCTGGACGACCACGCCGTGGACCATCCCGGGCAACCGGGCGGTCGCCTTTAAGGCCGATGCGCCCTATGTCGTGATCGAGGTGCGCAAGGTTGCCGAAGGCGCGCGCGCGCGTCCGGGCGAGCGCCTGGTGGTGGCGCGGCCGTTGCTCGATTCGGTGCTCAAGGACATCGGGGTCGCGGCCCACGAGGTGGTGGCCGAACTGCCGGGCGCGGCGCTTGCCGGGACCGTGTGCGCCCATCCCTTGCGCGGGCGCGGCTACGATTTCGACGTGCCGCTTCATGCGGGCGATTTCGTGACCATGGATCAGGGCACCGGCTTCGTTCACATCGCCCCCGGCCACGGCAGCGACGACTACGAGCTCGGCCTCAGGCACGGGCTCGAAATGCCGCTCACCGTCGATGGCGACGGCCGCTTCATGGATCATGTGCCGCTGTTCGCCGGCCGCATCGTCTATACGGCCGAAGGCAGGCCGGGCGATGCCAACCCGGCCGTGGTCGCGGCGCTAGACGAGGCCGGCGCGCTGCTGGCGCAAGGACGCCTGCGCCACGCCTATCCTCATTCCTGGCGTTCGAAGGCGCCGCTCATCTTCCGCAACACGCCGCAGTGGTTCATCTCGATGGAGGCGAACGATTTGCGCAAGAAGGCGCTGGCGGCGCTCATGCAGACCCGTTTCATCCCCGAGGCCGGGCGCACCCGCCTCTATGCGATGATCGAAAGCCGCCCCGACTGGTGCATCTCGCGCCAGCGCCTGTGGGGCGTGCCGTTGCCGATATTCGTCCACAAGGCCAGCGGTGAACCGCTGCGCGACGGCGCCGTCATCGAACGCATCGCCCGGACCTTCGAACAGGAAGGCGGCGATGCCTGGTTCACCAGCGATCCCGCGCGCTT
>RFLL01000317.1 GCA_003693905.1 Alphaproteobacteria bacterium | reverse complement strand
CACCCATGTCATGGGTGATCAGCACCAGGGCCATGCCATGTTCGTGTTGCAAGCTCAGCAGCAGATCGAGAATCTGGGCCTGAATCGTCACATCGAGGGCGGTGGTGGGTTCGTCGGCGATCAGCAGCCGCGGCTTGCAGGCGATCGCCATGGCGATCATGACGCGCTGACACATGCCGCCGGAGAGCTGATGCGGAAAGGCACGCAGACGGCTTTCCGGATCGGGGATGCCGACCTGATCGAGAAGCTCGATCGCGCGCCGACGATGTTCCGTGCGGGTGCCGTCAAGATGGGTCGCCAGCGCCTCGATGATCTGGAACCCGACCGTGAAACAGGGGTTGAGGCTGGTCATCGGCTCCTGAAAGATCATCGCCATGTCCTTGCCGATCAGGCGGCGACGTTCCTTCGGCGAAATGTTCAGGATGTCGCGTCCGTCGAAGGCCATGCGCTCGGCGGTGACGGTGGCCGTCCACGGCAGCAGTCCCATCAGAGCCAGCACGGTGACGCTCTTGCCGGACCCGGATTCACCGACGATGCCCAGGATCTCGCCCTGCTCCAGGGTCATGTTGATGCCGTCGACGGCGCGAAACGGACCGAACGCAGTTTCAAATTCCACCGTCAGGTTACGGATTTCGACAAGCGGCATCGGCGGCCTCAGCTTCGTTTCATCTTGGGGTCGAGGGCATCGCGCAGCCCGTCGCCCATCAGGTTGATGGCCAGCACCGTCACCAGAATGGCCAGCCCCGGAAACGTGACCACCCACCAGGCGCGCAGGATGAACTCGCGGGCATCGGCCAGCATCGTTCCCCATTCCGGTGTCGGCGGCTGCGCTCCCATGCCGAGAAAGCCGAGGGCGGCCATGTCGAGAACCGCGGTCGAGAAGCCGAGGGTGGCCTGCACGATCAGCGGCGCCATGCAGTTCGGCAGCACGGTGATGAACATCAGCCGCGCCAGCCCGGCGCCGGCGACGCGGCTGGCGACCACGTAATCCTTGGACAGCTCGCCCAGTGTGGCCCCCCGGGTCAGGCGCACGAAATGCGGCATGTAGACGACCGCCACCGCGAACATGGCATTGAACAGGCCGGGACCAAGGATGGCGACGACGACCAGCGCCAGCAGCAGGCTCGGCACCGCCAGAATCACGTCCATCAGGCGCATGATCGCGGCGTCCAGCCACGTACGGAAAAACCCGGCCAGCAGGCCGAGCGTAACCCCGACCGTCAATGACAGGGTGACGACCAGAAATCCGATGGCCAGCGAAAAGCGCGCGCCATGGATCAGCCGCGACAAGATATCGCGGCCCAGGGCATCGGTGCCAAGGACGAAGGCCCATCGGCCCCCGTCCTGCCATGCCGGCGGCAGCAACAGGGCATCGCGGTACTGTTCGTGCGGCGGATGCGGAGCCACCAGCGGTGCCAGCACCGCCACGACGATCAACCCGACAACCAGACCCAGGCCGGCCACCGCGCCGCGATTGTCGCTGAAGTAGTACCAGAATTCCTGCAACGGATGCGGCGGCCTCTGCATCGTGACGGTGCCCTCTGCCGCCCGGCTGTCAGCAGTCATGCCCCTGCCTCCTAACGTGCATGACGAATCCGCGGATTGATGAGGCCGTAGAGCAGGTCGACGATCAGATTGACCACCATCACCACGGTTGCGATCAGCAGTAGTCCGCCCTGCACCGAGGGATAGTCGCGGCGGAAGATCGAGTCGACCAGCCACTTGCCGACCCCGGGCCAGGAGAAGATGGTTTCGGTCAGAATGGCCCCGGCCAGCAGTACTCCGACCTGCAGGCCGATCGTCGTCACCACCGGAATGAGGGCGTTGCGCAGCGCATGCAGGCCGATGACCCGGGCCGGCGGCAGACCCTTGGCGCGCGCCGTGCGGACGTAATCCTCGCTCAGGACCTCAAGCATCGCCGAGCGGGTCTGACGTGCGATGACGGCCAGTGGAATCGTGCCCAGCACGATGGTCGGCAGGATCAGGTGCCGCACCGCCGAGGCAAAAGCGCCCTTTTCCCCTGACAGCCAAGTGTCGACGAGCATGAACCCGGTCACCGGTTCGACGAAATACAGGAACGAGATCCGCCCCGAGACCGGCGTCCACCCCAGAATCCCGGAAAACAGGATGATCAGCAGCAATCCCCACCAGAAGATCGGCATCGAATAGCCGGTCAGCGTGATCCCCATGACGGTGTGGTCGAGCACGGTGCCGCGGCGGATCGCGGCCAGGATGCCGACCGGCAGGCCGATCACCAGGGCAAACGTGATGGCGCACAGAGACAATTCGACCGTGGCTGGAAACAGGGTCAGGAATTCATCCAGCACCGGGGTGCGGGTGACCAGCGAGCGCCCCAGATCGCCATGGAGAACATTCTGAAAGAACACCACGTACTGTTCCCACAACGGCCGGTCGAGGCCGAGGTCATGAAGAATCTGGGCGTGCCGTTCGGGGCTGATGCCCCGTTCGCCGACCAGAATCTCGACCGGATCGCCAGGGATCAGGCGGATGAAGATGAAAGCCAGCAGCGTGACCCCGAAGAAGGTCGGAATCAGCAGCAGCAAACGATGAAAGATGAAGCGGATCATCGCAGCCCCTGAAAAGCGGTCCTTGCGCCTTCGCTGCTCTGCCGGGGCGAAGGCGGGACGAACGACCTTCTATGCATGACACCAACGGGCCATCAGGCAAGGAAAATCCGTGCACGGCGGTGACAGGGGCCGAAAGTCGGGCCGACGACGAGGAAACGGCGGCGACAGCGGCCGCCGTCTCCGGAATCGATGACGGGGGCGGGTCGGTGACGGGGGCAAGGGTTGCACGCCCGCAAGACGCGCAACCACCCGCACCCCGGTACCCCGCAGCTACTCCTTCAGATCCACGCCGTAGAAGACGTGGCCGCCGAATGGATCAATGCGGAAGTCGATCACCTCCTTGCGCACCGGCTTGAAGACGATCGAATGCGCAATGGTGATCCACGGCGCTTCTTCCTTGAAGATCACCTGCGCCTGCTTGTAAAGGCGCGTACGTTCGGCCACGTCGGCGGTTCGTTTGGCCTGGACCAGCAGATCGTTGAACGGCTTGTAGCACCACCGCGCCCGGTTGGCGCCATTCTTGGCCGCTTCACAACCCAGCAGCACGAACAGGAAGTTGTCCGGATCGCCGTTATCGCCGGTCCAGCCGAGAAGCACGGTGTCGTGTTCGCCCAGCTTCGAGCGTTTCAGATACTCGCCCCATTCGTAGGTCACGATTTCGGCCTCGACGCCGACCTTGGCCCAGTCGGCCTGGATCAGTTCGGCCATGCGGCGCGCATTGGGGTTGTACGGGCGCTGTACCGGCATCGCCCAGATGTTGGTCTTGAGGTTCGTCACCCCGGCCTCGGCCAGCAGCGCCTTGGCCCGCGCCGGATCGTAGGGGTAATCCTTGACCTCGTCGTTGTAGGACCAGATGGTCGGCGGAATCGGGTTCTTGGCGACCGTACCGGCGCCCTGGAACACGACGTCGATGATCGCCTGCTTGTTAACCGCCATGTTGAGCGCCTGACGCACCCGCTTGTCGTCGAACGGCTTCTTCTCGGTGTTGAAGGCGAGATAGCCGACGTTCAGCCCTTCCTGCTGCAACAGGTTGATGTCGGGATCCTTGCGCATCGCCTCCAGATCGGCCGGGTTCGGATACGGCATGACGTGGCATTCGCCGGCCTTGAGCTTCTGATAGCGCACCGACGGATCCGGGGTGATGGCGAAGATCAGGGTGTCGATCGGCGCCTTGCCGGCCCAGTAGTCGGGGTGAGCCTTGTAGCGGATCACCGCGTCCTTCTGATAGGCGACAAGCTGGAACGGACCGGTGCCGACCGGGGAGAGATCGACCTTTTCGGGCGTGCCCGCCGCGCGCATCCTGTCGGCGTATTCGGCCGACATGATCGAGGCGAAATCCATGGCCAGATTGGCGATGAACGGCGCTTCCGGCACGTTCAGGATGAACTTCACCGTATAGTCGTCGACCTTTTCGATCTTCTTGATGATGTTCGGCATGTCCATCGAGACGAAGTACTCGTACTGGGCGCCGGACACCTTGTGATACGGATGATTGGGATCGCGCTGACGTTCAAAGCTGAACAGAACGTCATCGGCGTTGAAGTCGCGCGTCGGGGTAAAGTTTTTGGTCGTGTGGAACTTCACGCCCCTGCGCAGGTGAAAGGTATATTCGAGACCGTCGGAGGAAACCTCCCACGATTCGGCCAGCGCCGGAACGATCTTGGTCGTGCCGCGTTCAAACTCGACCAGACGATTGAAGATCTGGCGCGACGAGGCATCGAAGGTCGTCCCCGCCGTGTACAGCGACGGGTTGAAGCCTTCCGGGCTGCCTTCGGAGCAGAAGACGAGGGTTTTGGCTTCGGCCCCGGTACTGGCGCCGGTGCCCAGCATCAGCACGGTGGCCAGGGCACATGCCGTGCCCAACAAGATCCGTTTCAAGACAACCTCCTCCCAAAGACGATGATTTTTTCCGGCATCGATTTTCCGGCGTCGCCCGAAATTCGCAGCCGGGTCGGCACACGAATTGACATACGAAGAGTCGCAAGCATGCACACAATCGGTCACGGAAGCGTGACCCGGCCCGAAAGCATTGTCAAATCACAGTGATATGAGGACGTAAGGACGGTGGTCAGGTCTTGCGACCGTCCGGGCCCGGTGCCAGCGCCACGGCGGCCCGAAGTGCCGGGATTGCGGTTATCAGACCGATCCTGTCGGCTTCGCGCGCAAGATCGTGCAGTCGGGTGCACAAACCGGCGTCGCGGCAGCCCCGGCCCCATGCGGCCAGTGCCCGGCCGCGGGCAACGAAGAAGGTGCTCCACAACACCGGTTCGGGCCGGGAAAACGCCTCCAGAGCATCGCCGTAGCGCATCGCGTCGTCCCACTGTCCGGCATTCAGCATCGCAT
>RFLL01000316.1 GCA_003693905.1 Alphaproteobacteria bacterium | reverse complement strand
GCAACGGCCAGGTCGGGGTCGCCTTCGGCGGCGCCGAAGCCGATCCAGGTATAGCCGCTGCGTTCGGCCGGCCCATCGACGAGGGTTGCGACGTCGCCGAGATGGACCGGGATGCCGTCGACGACGTTGACCACGGCTCGGCGCAGGTCTTCGGCATCGGTGAAGAAGTCTCCGACATCGACCAGGAACGACCGGTCGGCTTGATCGAAATCGCCGGCCCGCGCACGCACGTTGGAAACGCCCAGTGCCCAGGCGACCTCAAGCGGCGAGGTCTGGCGGGCGGCCAGGGCATCGGGGTCGAGCTCGACCCGCACCACCCGCGGCCGGCCGCCGACGATGCTGGTACGGTTGGTTTCCGGAACCGCCTGCAAGGCGATGTCCAGTTCCTCGGCGATACGACGCAGCGCGAAGTCGTCGATCTGCTGCGGCCGGTCGCTCCACAGCGTGACGATGACGATCGGCACGTCGTCGATCTCGACCGGCTTGACCACCCATGACACGATGTCGGGCGGAATCCGGTCAAGGTTGGAAAAAACCTTGTTGTAGATCTTGACCAGGCTGTCTTCACGGTCTTCGCCGACGAAAAAGCGCACCGTCACCACGGCGCTGCCGGGGCGCGAAGCCGAATACACGTGTTCGACGCCGTCGATCTGATAGAGCAGTTTTTCCAGCGGTGTGGCGATCTGACGCTCGACCTCGGCGGCCGGCAGCCCGGGCGCCGAGACGTAGACGTCGGCCATCGGAACGACGATCTGCGGCTCTTCCTCGCGCGGCGTCACCACGATGGCGAGAACGCCGGCGATGAGGGAGATGACGATGAGAAACGGCGTGACGTTCCCGCGCAGGAAAAAGTCGATGATACGTCCCAGAAACGTCACGGTGCCGTGTCCTTGCGAGTTCTCGTCAGCCCGGCGGCCATGAAATCCGTCCGAGCGCTTTTGAAGCGGCCGTCCCGGCAGCGGATTGAGACGCAATTCCGCCGCCGGTGCAAGACGGTGCCGGTGGGTACCCGATGGTCCGGAATGGGAGGGATTGCCTCCGCCCGCTCTCTTTGTTTCTTCTGCGCCTCGTGTATAAGAAGCGCCGGGGGCAGTCGTGCGCATCGTCCGGGCCACGGGCTCGGGACTGTCGAAGGGATGTCGGAATGCCGGAATGCCGGGGAGAGGGGGCGAAGAACATGGAACCACAGATCGATTTGCGAGTGGCTGAACTTCTGGCCTCACGCTTGTGCCACGATCTGGTCGGGCCGGTCGGGGCGGTCGGTAACGGGCTTGAACTGCTCGAAGATGAAATCGGGGACATGGCGGGCGATGCGCTTGCCTTGGCCGCGCAGAGTGCCGCGCGTGCCGCAACCACGTTGCAGTTCTTCCGCTTCGCCTATGGCATGGCCGGATCGCGCCTCGACGGTGGTGTGACGGAACTGCGTGATCTGGCGGACCGATTTCTGGCCAAGGACAGGGTCGCCCTGGACTGGAAAGTGGATGCGCTGCCGGATGGGGCACCGCAGGACCTTGGCAAGGTGATCCTCAATCTGGTCCTGATGGCGCTGGATTCTCTGGTCGGTGGCGGCACCGTGCGGGTTGCGATCGAAGCCGGGCCCGGGGAGGAGGGCCGGCAGCTTGTCGTCGAGGCGCACGGCGACCGTGCCGAGCTGCGCGAGGAGATCGCCCTTGCGCTCGGCGATGACGTGGCGGTGGGCGACCTGACGCCGCGCAATGCGCACGTCTATTTCACCCGGCTGCTGGCCCGGCGCCTGGGGAGCGATCTGGACACGGCCACCTCCGATGGCCGCACCGTACGCCTGAACGTGGCACTGCCCGGCTGAAGCGGCCCCGTTCTCCTTTCTCAGTTCGGCCCCGGACCGACGCCACGGAGCGGTGGTGCCGCGAGCGCCGGGCCGATGTTTTCCCGATTTTTCCGGGCGTGGCGGGAGTTGCGCCGGCATGGCTCCGGCGGGGGCTCGCGGCGGTGCCGGGTATCTCCCTCGCGGGCTTTTCACGGGCTCCGGCCGCAGGCGCCCCGCGCGTGCCGGACGGGCGGGCGCAATCGGTACGATCTGCGCCGCGCATCCTCGCGTCCTGCACCCTGCACCCCCACACGGGCTTCACATCGAGGGGACAGAAACCGCGGTCGAACGTGCTTCGCCCCGATGTGCGTCAGATTCGGATGGACGCTTTCGGATGGACGCCGGATTCATCAGATTTATCTGACGGACATCAATTGCACTTGACATCAAGACGATTCATATTGAGAATGCGTTGCAATTGCACTATAGCGACTGTCGGGGGTCAAACCGACGCGCGGGCGGGCCCTGTCCGCAACAGGGAATTGGCTGAACGGATGACGCACCGGTTGCGCTTGCGCTTCCGCTTACATGCAGATTGAAACTGAGAAGGGGCAGAAAAACGATGAACGTTCGCAACGCGCTCTGCGGTATTGCGCTGGCGGCGGCCGCGCTCGGGACGACCGTGCCGACGGCGAGGGCGGCGGAAGAGCTCAACATCTATTCCTCGCGCCATTACCAGACCGACGAGCGGCTCTACGAAGGTTTTACCGAACGGACCGGGATCACCATTAACCGGATCGAAGGCAAGGGCGATGCCCTGATCGAGCGCCTCAAGAGCGAAGGCGCAAACAGCCCGGCCGACATTCTGATCACGGTGGATGCAGGGCGGCTGTGGCGGGCCGAGGAGGCCGGCCTGTTCCGCTCCGTCACCTCGAAGGTGCTGGAGACGCGCATCCCTGCGCGTCTGCGCCACCCTGACGGCAAGTGGTTCGGCTTTTCGGAGCGCGCCCGCCTGATCTTTTACGACAAGAGCCGCGTGAGTCCGGGAGCGATCAGGAACTACGAGGACCTTGCCGATCCCCGATGGCGCGGCATGGTGTGCATCCGCTCCAGCAGCAATGTCTATAATCTGTCGCTTCTGGCGTCCCTGATCGCAGCGCACGGACCGGACAAGGCCGAAGAATGGGCGCGCGGTGTCGTGGCCAATTTTGCGCGCCCGCCCCAGGGCGGTGATACCGATCAGATTCGCGCCGTTGCGGCCGGTGAATGCGGTATCGCCGTTGCCAACTCGTACTACTACGTCCGCCTTCTCAAGAGCGCCAAGGAGGCCGACCGGAAGGCGGCCGAGGCGCTCGGCGTCGTCTTTCCCAACCAGGATAACCGTGGCACCCATGTCAACGTTTCGGGCGCCGGCGTGCTCAAGCATGCACCGCATCCCGAGGCGGCGGCCCGGTTCCTCGAATATCTCACCAGCGAAGAAGCGCAGCGCATCTTCGCCGACGGCAACAACGAATATCCCGTCGTGCCGGGAATCAAGGCCAACCCCACGCTTCAGGCCCTGGGCAATTTCAAACGCGATCCGATCAACGTCGCCATCCTGGGCCGGAATCAGCCGCTGGCGCAGAAGATCTTCGATCGCGTCGGCTGGAAGTAGAAGCAGGGTGTAACAGGGTGTAATCGGTGTATCGACGTCGACCCGGACCGGACCTCCCGGCCCGGGTCGGCACCGTTCGGGAGAGACGCTCCGCCCGGCGGTTCAGCGGCGCATCGGGGCGCGCTTGCTGAACAGCAGCTCCATCATCACGACGGCGCCGTAGATGACGGCGATCCAGACCAGGGCCGCGGGGCTCGATTGCCACAGGTGCACGATCAGCAGCAGCACCGTGACGACCATTAGCACCAGGCCGAGGACAATGAGCCCGGCACGGCTTTGCGTCCGGGCGCGCAGGCGGAAGTTGGCGATGGAAACGCCGATCGAGACCAGCAGAAAGGTCATGCTGGAAAACGCGGCAATAACTTCGAGCCCGCCGGCCAGGGTGAAGCCCAGCGCCAGTCCCGTAAGCACCACGACCGCAACCCACGGCACGTCGTTGCCACGGCGGAAGGAAAAGGCCCTGGGCATGCGGGCCTCGCGCGCCATTTCCGCCATCATGCGCGCGGCACCGAAGGCGGTTGCGTTGATCGCCGACGAGGTTGCCAGCAGTGCGGCCAGGGCGACCAGAACGGTTCCCGCTTCGCCCAGCACCGGGCGTGCGGCGGCGGCAAGCGCGTATTCCTCGGCGGCAATCAGCTCCGGCACTGTCAGGTTGCCGATGCCGACGATCGCCAGGGCAATGTAGATCAGCGAGGTGATGACGATCGAGCCGTATATGCCGCGCGGAACGTTGCGCTGTGGCTTCCGGGTCTCGCATACGGCGTTGGTGATGAGCTGAAAGCCTTCATAGGCGACGAAAATCAGCGCCCCGGCCATGAATACCGAGGACACGCCCTTGTCGAGAACCGGCCTCAGATAGTCGGGACGGATGGTCATGAAACCGGCGGTGGCGAAGACGCCGAGCAGCAGGATCTTGGCATAGACAACAAGATCTTCGGCGCGCCCCGCGGCGCGCGTTCCGCTCAGATTGACAAGCATGAAAAAGACCAGAACCGCGGCCGACAGGGCCATGCGCAGAACGGGGAAATCCGGTCGGCCGAGCAGATCCGCCCCGTAGGCACCGAACGTGAAGGCGTAAAGCGCCAGAGTCCCGACGTAGCCGACGACCACGGTCCACCCGGCCACGCCGGCAATGTTCGGGTGCCCGGGAAAGGCGCGTTCGAGATAGGTGAAACTTGCGCCGTCGCTGCGGAAGGCGAGTGCCAAGCGAACGTACGAATAGCCGGCGGCGAGCGCGATCAGGCTGCCGATCGCAAAGGCCGCGGGCGCACCGTGGCCGCTGATGTCGACGGCAAGACCGAGGACCGAGAAGATGCCGCCGCCGATCATGCCGCCGACGCCCATGGCAATCAGCTCGAACAGGCCGAGCGCCTTTCCGCCGTGCTGCGTTGCGGTTTCTGGATTCTTCGCCAATGTCGTCCTCCGATCGCGCGGAGACGGGGGCGGCTCAGCGTCGCGGTTGCAGGCGCCGGGCGATACCGCGGCGCAGGCCGAGACGCGCTTCGCGGTGGACGATGTACAGCCCGCTGGCCATCACGACCGCCATGCCCAGCCATACGTTGAGTGCCGGCACGTCCCCCCATACGCCGTAGCCGATCGCCACGGCCCACACCATGGTTGTATAGTCGAACGGCGCCACCACGGCGACATCGGCGTGGCGGAAGGCGTTGGTCATCGCGATCTGACCGATGCCGCCAACCAGACCCATGGCGATCAGCAGGGCCCAGTCTCCGCCCGTCGGCGCCACCCATTGGAACGGCATGAAAGCGCCCGCGACCACGATCGAGGCCAGGGAATAGTAGAACACGATCGCGGTGCTGGTTTCGGTGCGGCCGAGCTTGCGTACCGAGATCATCACCAGGGCATAGAGTACGGTGCCGAGAAGCGCGATCCAGGCCGCGCTCTGCATCATGCCGGGGCCGGGACGCACCATCACCACGACGCCGACGAATCCGATCACCACTGCGCTCCACCGCCGCACCCCGACGCGTTCGCCGAGCAACGGCACCGACAGCGCGGTCACGAACAGCGGTGCGGCAAAGCTGATCGCCACCACGTCGGCCAGCGGCATGCTCGCATAGGCATGAAAGAATGCGGCCAGGCTGATGATGCCCAACAGCGCGCGCGCCGCATGGCCGAACGGATGGCGCGTGCGCAGGCCCGCCAGCGTGCCCTCGCGCATCAGCACCAGGCCGAGCGGCACCAGCGCGAACAGACTGCGGATGAAGACGAGCTGAAGCGTCGGATAGGTCGGTCCCAGCCATTTCACCAGGGCATCCATGATCGCATAAAGGCCGGCGGCCAGGATCATCAGGGCGATGCCGCGGGCGGGATCGGCGCAGCCGACTCCGGTCGGGGAGCCGACCGCGGCGGCGGGACGCAGGGCGGGTGGGGCGGCAGACATGGGCAAGCCTTGCGGAAAGGGCGGAGCAGGCGCCGAGGGGCCGCTTTGCGGGGCCGGCAG
This sequence comes from Alphaproteobacteria bacterium, assembly GCA_003693905.1. Taxonomy (GTDB): domain Bacteria; phylum Pseudomonadota; class Alphaproteobacteria; order Kiloniellales; family J153; genus J153. The sequence goes on along the minus strand of RFLL01000316.1, from coordinate 4,565 downwards.
GTGGTACTCTAAGGCAGGTGAAAGCGGGGATACGTACGCGAAATGCTCAATCCAGCCCGGCGTCTGTGGCAGGTCTGGCGCCGTCTCTATCGAGCCCGCCCGGCGGTCTGCGATCCGCTTCCGGTTCGTGATCCGGGCGCTCCTTCGGAAGCCGGGCCGGCTTCGATTGCGCTCTGAGCTTCGAGCCACTCCTCTTCCGCGGCGGCCAGCGCGCGGACGACCTCGGCCAGGCGCTTCTGAAGGGCCTGGACTTCCCGGCCGCCGCCTTCCTGATAGATCTCCGGGTCGGCCAGACGCGCTTCCAGCGCCGCTTTTTCGTGCGTCAGGGCCTCTATCCGGGCTTCCGCCTTGCGCGCGGCGCGGCGCAAGGGAGCCAGAGCTGCGCGCGCTTCGGCCTCGGCACGGCGACGTTCGCGGCGGCTCGGGCGCGCCGGCGCGGTGTCGTCGGTGCGCGCCGGGGATGTCGTCATGCGGGCGCGCTCGCTCACCAGCCGGCGATAGTCGTCGAGATCGCCATCGAACGGTTGCACGGTGCCGTCGCCGACCAGCCACAGACGTTCGGCGGTGAGCGCGACCACGTGCGGGTCGTGGGTGACCAGCACCACCGCACCGGGGTAATCGTTGAGAGCCGCGACCAGCGCCTCGCGCGTTTCCACGTCGAGATGATTGGTCGGTTCGTCGAGGAGCAGCACCTGCGGTGCGTCGCGGGTCATCAGGGCGAACAGCAGGCGGGCCTTCTCGCCGCCCGACAGCCGGGCGATCTCCAGTTCGGCGTGACGCTCGCCGAAACCGAACCGTCCGAGATGCGCCCGCACCGCGGTTTCGTTGGCCTGCGGCATTGCCCGGGCCATGAGGGCCAGCGGTGTCGCCGTCAGGTCGAGTTCGTCGGCCTGATCCTGCGCGAAATAGCCGACATTCAGCTTGCGCGACCGGCGCACCTCTCCGCTCAGCGGCGCAAGGCGCCCGGCCAGCAGGCGCATGAACGTCGTCTTGCCATTGCCGTTGGGGCCGAGCAGGGCGATGCGGTCGTCCATGTCGAGGCGCAGATCGAGATCGCGCAGGATCGTTCGCCCGTCGTAGCCGACGCTGACGCCGTCGAGTGCCAGCAGCGGTGGGGCCAGCGCTGCCGGGGGGGGGAAGGCGAAGCTCGGCGGCGCTTCGATCACCGGCGGCGGCACCTCGGCCATGCGCGCCAGAGCCTTGAGGCGCGATTGAGCCTGGCGCGCCTTGGTCGCCTTGGCGCGGAAGCGGTCGACGAAGGCCTGGATGCGTCGCCGCTCGGCCGTCTGGCGGGCGTGCAGGGCGGCCTGACGCTGGATGCGCTCGGCGCGGGTGCGCACGAAACGGTCGTAATTGCCCTGGTAGGAAACCAGCCGACCGGCCTCCAGATGCACGATCCGCCGCGGCACCGCGTTGAGCAGATCGCGATCGTGCGAGACCAGAATCAGGGTCCCCGGATAGCTCCTGAGGAACCCTTCCAGCCACAGGGTCGCCTCCAGATCGAGGTGGTTGGTGGGTTCGTCCAGAAGCAGCACGTCCGGGGCCGTGAACAGAAGGGCCGCCAACGCCACGCGCATGCGCCAACCCCCCGACAGCGCCGCGCAAGGGCCGTTCTGCGCCGCTTCGTCGAAGCCGAGTCCGGCCAGGATGCGCGCGGCCCGGGCCGGCGCGCTGGCGGCGTCGATGGCGGCCAGGCGTTCGTGCACCTCGGCGATGTGGTGCGGATCGGTCGCCGTCTCGGCCTCGGCCAGCAGCTGGGTGCGTTCGGTATCGGCGGCCAGAACGGTGTCGATCAGGCTGTCCGGGCCGGACGGGGCATCCTGGGCCAGCATTCCCACGCGCCAGCTTCGCGGCACCTCGATGGTGCCCCCGTCGGGCGCAAGGGCGCTGGCGATCAGCCGAAGCAGAGTCGTCTTGCCACTGCCGTTGCGCCCCACCAGACCGACCCGTTCGCCCCGGGCGATGGCGAGGCTGGCATGGTCGAGCAGGGCGTGGCCGCCGGCGTGATAGACGAGATCCTGAATACGAAGCATGGCGGACGCGGTGATACCACGGGCAGGGAGGCGGTCGAAAGGCAGGAGCGCACGGTCGCGACGGTTGCCGCGGCGCGGCGCGGCCGCTATAAGGCCGCGGTTTCTTGAGACCGGAGCCGCACGTCAACCGCGGCACCGGCATCAATCACGGACAGGCCGATGGGGAGATCCACATATCATGGCGCTTGAACGGACCCTTTCGATCATCAAGCCGGATGCGACCCGGCGCAATCTCACCGGCAAGATCATTGCCCGGCTCGAAGAAGCGGGCCTGCGCATCGTCGCGCAGCGCCGCATCCGCCTCAGCCGCGACCAGGCCGAAGCGTTCTACGCCGTCCACCGGGAGCGGCCGTTTTTCGACAGCCTGTGCACCTTCATGACCTCCGGTCCGGTCGTGGTTCAGGTGCTGGAAGGAGACAACGCGGTCGAAAAGAATCGCGAAGTGATGGGCGCCACCGATCCGGCCCAGGCGGCACCGGGGACGATCCGCGCCGAATTCGCCGAATCGATCGAGGCCAATTCGGTGCACGGTTCCGACTCGCGTGAGAACGCGGCCAGGGAGATCGCCTTCTTCTTCGCCGAGGTCGATATCGTCGGCTAGATCCGCTGACCAGATCACGTTCGCCTCGACCGGGCGGACGAGGCGGGAGGTACGCGCCGGGGGCAGGGAGAGGCAAGGGAACCGGCTACAACAGGAAGATCGCCATCAGCACGAGCGTCACGATCACCGCCGCCGCCGAATAGGTGATCAGTTTGACGAAACCGCGCCAAGTCTGGCGATGCTCTTCAAGCAGGTCCTGTTGAGCCATTGCGTCCCCCGATGTCTGGTGTGCGCTGCCTTCGGGCATGGAAATCCAAGGCCGCCGGTGCGGGTTGTCCGTTTTTTTCGTCCCAGCGATGTCTTTACCCGATGCAGGCCGCCTTGGGCAAGGGGACAAGGGGCCGGTCAGGACGACGTCCTGCCCGGCGTACCGGGGCGGGGGTGCAGGCTGCGTCGCAGCAGTGCCCAGACGATGACGGCGCCGATCAGCAGCAGCCCCCACGACCCCCAGCCGAAGGTGTCGATGCTGTGGCCCATCGTCACCATCAGCACCGTAAGCGGCAGAATGCCGACCCCGGTCGTCCACAGGAAGGTCCACCACGAGATCCGGCTCAACCCGGCGGCATAGTTGATCAGGTTGAATGCGATCAGAGGGATGAAGCGGCTGACGAGGACGACGTAGACGCCGTCCTCCGCCGCCCATCGATCCAGGGTCTGCCAGTTGCGCTGGGCGATCACCTTGGCGATGAATGGCCGCCCCAGCCACCGTGACAGGGCGAAGGCCATCGCCGCCCCCAGCATGGCGCTGAACCAGGTGATCACCGTTCCCCACCACGGCCCGAACACCATTCCGTTGGCAATGGCCAGAAATTCGGCCGGAAACGGGATGAAGGAGTGAAGCACCATCAACGCGATCGAAGCACCGACACTCCACGCGCCCCAGGCGCGGATCGCCTCCTCGATTGCCAGCGGGGCGAAACCGAGATCGCTGCCCAATGCAGCGGCTGTCAGTGCCGCCACCGCAGCCAAGGCGAGCCCGGCGACGACGACGATGCCGCAGGTGGGAAGCAGATGCCGGAAGGTGTCGATCCTGCCGTTTTTCATGACGATTTCACCTTCACCTTCACGCGGACGGCTCCCCGCGGGTGATGTGGCGATAGTCTATCCGATCCCGGCAGGGGGTGCACGGCGCGCCGGGATCACGGCTTCGGCAGCGGCGGATTGATCAGGCACCGATCGGTGGGGACGGTCTCGACATCGCTGTCGATTTCGACGACCTCGCCGGCGACCCGGATCCGGCCCTCGATGAACAGCCGCAGGCAATGAGGGTACAGGCGGTGTTCCGCCGCCAGTACGCGCGCGGCCAGACGCTCGGGCGTATCTGCGGGAAGAACCGGCACCGCCGCCTGGCCGAGGATCGGCCCGGTATCGAGTTCGCTGCGTACCAGATGGACCGTGCACCCGTGCACCTTGACGCCGGCGGCCAGCGCCCGGGCATGGGTGTCGAGGCCGCGAAAGGCCGGCAGCAGCGAAGGGTGGATGTTGAGCAGCCGGTCGTGCCAGCGGGCGACGAATTCCGGCGTCACCAGGCGCATGAATCCGGCCATGCAGATGATCTCGACACCGGCGTCCTCGAAAGCGGCCGTGACCGCGGCGTCGAAGGCGGCGCGCGTGGCGAAGTCGCGGTGCGGCAGAATCCGGGTGGCGATGCCGGCGGCCCGGGCGCGCTCCAGGCCCCGGGCGGCGGCAACGTTGGAGACGACCAGCGCGATACGTGCCGGATAGGCGGGCTCGGCGCAGGCGTCGATCAGGGCCTGAAGGTTGCTGCCGCGCCCGGAAATCATGACTCCGATCGGCAGGCGCCGGGTGGGGCTCATGGCGCCGCTCGCGATGGGAATGCCGCGGCCAGATTGCGCAGGACGACCGGCGCGCCGGCGCCCTCGCGCGGCACGATGTGGCCGATGGGAAACACGGTTTCGCCGGCCTGCGCG
>RFLL01000315.1 GCA_003693905.1 Alphaproteobacteria bacterium | reverse complement strand
TCGAGCGACTGGGCGACGGTCGCTTCACCGGGACCGGGCCGTTCTACCGCGGCGTGCAGGCCGATCTCGGGCCGATGGCCCTTCTCGCCATCGGCGGGGTGCGGGTCGTGGTCGCATCGCGCAAGTTGCAGGCCGCCGATCAGGCCATCTTCCGTCACCTCGGTATCGAGCCGGCGCGGCAGAAGATTCTCGCCCTCAAGAGCTCGGTCCATTTCCGGGCCGATTTCGCGCCCATCGCCGAGGAGATCCTGATCGTCAAGGCGCCGGGGCCGAACGCCCTCGATTACGGCGAACTGACCTATCGCCGGTTGCGACCGGGGGTGCGTCTGATGCCGATGGGACCGGCGTTTCCCGGACCGGGTGCGGCGGCCGCGGGCGCGCCGTCGCGCGGCGATTGAGGCGGGCAGGGGAGTTCAGGCGGGCGAGCCTTCCTCGTGCGCCGGCAAATCCGCTCCCATATCGAGCCACGCAATGCGACTGCTGACCCATATGTGGGTCTCGGGAAGGCATCGTTCGGGATGGTCGAAGGTCCCGACGGTGATATCGACGTCATCGGGCCGGGTGGTCGTGTGGAAGGTCAGGGGGCTGCCGCAGGTTGCGCAGCGGGTGCGTCGGCCGTGGGCGGACGAGGCGTAGGTTACGGGTGTGCCACGGGTAAAGGCAAAACGGTCGTTCGGCACCGTTGCCCAGGTCACGACGGGGAGTGCACGACCGAATCGAGCGGCCCCGCCACCCGGTAGCGCACGGCACCGCACAGACAGCCGCCCTCGAAGTTCTCCGCCGGTTGCGGGCCTGAACGGCTCGGTTTATCGCTCATGGCGTCGTCTCCAGCGTGCACCAGATCGGCGTATGGTCGGAGGCCTTGTCGCACCCGCGCGGCGCGCGATCGATATGACACGATTCGAGGCGGTCGGCGGCCTGCGGTGACAGCAGCAGATGGTCGATGCGCAGGCCGTGATCGTTGCTCCATGCCATGCCCTGATAATCCCAGTAGGTATATGCGCGCTCGTCGGGATGGAGGGCGCGGAAGGCATCGCTGAGGCCCAGATGGACGATGGCGCGGAAGGCCCGGCGCGTTTCCAAGGCGTAAAGCGCGTCGTTTTCCCAGCCGGCCGGGTCGTAGACGTCTTCGGGAGCCGGAATCACGTTGTAATCCCCGCCCAGGACCACCGGCTGTTCGCTGGCCAGCAGATCAATGGCATGACGGCGCAGGCGCGCCATCCAGCGCAGCTTGTAGTCGTACTTGTCGCCGCCCATCGGGTTGCCGTTGGGCAGATAGAGGCTGGCCACGCGCACGCCGAAGGTGGTCGCCTCGGCATAGCGGGCCTGCTCGTCGGCGCGCTCGCCGGGCAGGCGGGTGAGGGGTTTGTGCAGCTTGTCGCGTGAAGCGATGGCAACGCCGTTATAGGCCTTCTGGCCGACGATCAGCAGGTTGTAGCCGCGGGTCTCGAATTCGAGCCGCGGAAAATTGTTCTCGAGCGTCTTGATTTCCTGAAGCAGCAGGACATCGGGTTCAGCACTGTCCAGCCAGTCGAGCACGTTGGCCAGCCGCGCCTTGATGGAGTTGACGTTCCATGTGGCGATCTTGACCATGAGCGTTCCTTCGTGGGATTTGCCGGCCGCCCGCGCGATCCGGCTTCCGCGCACCCTCGGGGCGGGCGACCCTTATCTATCAGGATCACGCCGGGAATCGGATCAAAAATCGTCGCCGGGAACCCGGGACCTGCGTTCAGATCGAGAACGAGGAGCCGCAGCCGCACGAAGAAGCGGCGTTGGGATTGTGCACCTTGAAGGCGGCGCCGGCCAGATCCTCGACATAGTCGATCTCGGCGCCATTGAGGAGTTGCAGGGACATCTCGTCGATCACGGCCGTCACCCCGCCGTGCGTGAAGGTACGATCATCGGGGTTGACGGTGTCGTCGAACGAAAAGCCGTATTGAAAGCCGGAACAGCCGCCGCCGCTGACCGCGATGCGCAGCATCAGATTCGGCTGCCCTTCGGCGGCAATCATCTCCGCCAAGCGGGCCGCCGCCCGGTCGCTGAGGCGGATCGAGGGCTGATCCAGAGTCGCGGTGTCGGTCATGGCAAAAGGGCGGTCCTTGGTGTTGTCCCGGGTTCTACATTTAGGCATCCCTTGCCCGATGTCAAAGCCAACCCGCATCCCGGCAACGGGCTCTTAACCATATTCCGACAGGGGAAAAGCCTCTTCTGGCGGGTGTGCGCAAGGAAGATCATGGTTTAGTGTGCCGGCCATGAATGCACCGAATACACCGTCCCTGACGCTCTTTGGTCATGCGCCGTACGCAAGCGACCCCTGGGCCAGCCGCGGCCGTCTGATCGACGAGCCGGAAAGTGCGACCCGATCGTGCTTCCAGCGCGACCGCGACCGCGTCATTCATTCGACCGCGTTCCGGCGTCTCCAGTACAAGACCCAGGTGTTCATCTATCACGAGGGCGATCACTTCCGCACCCGGCTGACCCATTCCCTGGAAGTCGCCCAGATCGCGCGCAGCATCGCCCGGGCGCTCGGTCTCAACGAGGATCTGGCCGAAGCCCTGGCCCTGGCCCACGATCTCGGCCACACCCCGTTCGGTCACGCCGGCGAGGACGCCTTGAACGAGGCGATGGCCCCCTACGGCGGCTTCGATCACAACGAACAGACCTTCCGTGTCCTGACCTGTCTGGAACGCCGCTACGCCGCCTTCGACGGCCTCAACCTGACCTGGGAGACGCTGGAGGGGGTGGTCAAGCACAATGGACCGCTGATCGGCCGGGACGCATCACGTGCGGTGCCGCCGTCGGTTGCCGCCTACTGCCGCCGTTTCGACCTCGAACTCGCGACTCAGCCGGGGCCGGAGGCACAGGTCGCGGCCCTTGCCGACGACATCGCCTACAACAACCACGACATCGACGATGGTCTGCGTGCCGGCCTGTTTTCGCTCGACGATCTGGACGACGTGCCGCTGGTCGGGCCGGTGTTCCGGAAGGTCGCTGCAGCCCACCCCGGCCTCGAACGTCCGCGTCTCGCACACGAGGCGGTGCGCCGCCTGATCGACCACATGGTCAATGATCTGCTCGAGGAAACACGGCGCCGGGTGGCCGCCGCGGGCCCCGAAACCGCCGCCGACGTGCGCGCGCTGGATCATCCGGTGGTTGCCTTTTCGGCGCCGATGCGCCAGAACGACCGCGCCCTCAAGGCATTCCTGTTCGCGCGCATGTATCGCCACGCGCGGGT
>RFLL01000314.1 GCA_003693905.1 Alphaproteobacteria bacterium | reverse complement strand
GGCGCAGGCTGGTAGCGCACTTGGCTGGGGGCCAAGGGGTCGCCGGTTCGAATCCGGCCGCTCCGACCATCTTTTCTTCCGCCCGTATCCCTTGGTTCCTCTCTTTTCCCTCCGCCGCATCGAATACGCTGCCGGGTCTTGGCGGGCAGCGTGCGCGGCGATTTTGTCGCGGCGGCTTCGCCGTCGGTGCGGGTTCTGCCGGCATGAAAATCGGGCCCGCAGGACGTAATCCGGTGCCGCAAAAGTGATCGCATCCCCGTGCGCGGCGACGAAAAAGGGGAATAAACTTGCCTGCGGGCTGTCTTCTGAAATGGAGGGTCCGCTTTTCGGGCGGTTTCCCCGCTGTGGCGACACCCCCTGAAACGGCAGGAGACGGGATCATGAAAAGACTTCTCATAATCGGTGCGGCGTTGGCGGCAACTCTTACCCTTGCCGGCCAGTCGGCGCTGGCTTTCCATTGTCCGCTGGACATGAAAAAGATCGATGCGGCCCTGGCCGCCGGGGCGCAGGTGAGTGCCGATCGCATGGCCGCCGTGAAGGAATTGCGCGCCGCCGGCGAGGCTCTGCACAAAAAAGGGCAGCACCATGCCGCCGTGGCGGTACTGGCCGAAGCCATGAAGATTCTCGGGATCAAGTGAGAACCAGGTCGATGCGGGGCGCACTCTGAGCGGATTGTCCGCGCATGGACCACTTCGACCGCCTGATCGTCGAACAGATCCCCCGTCTGCGACGCTATGCGCGGGCGCTGACGGGGGATGTGGCCCATGCCGACGACCTGGTGCAGGACTGCCTTGCCCGGGCGTGGAGCCGGCGTCACCTGTGGCTGCGCAAGAAGCGTCTGCGCCAGTGGCTGTTCACGATCATGCACAACCTTCACGTCAACGCCCTGGCCAAGGATGCGCGTCGCCCGGGCGAGGTGCCGTGGAGCGATGGTCTGACCACGGCCAGCGTCGGGCCGGGACAGGACGCCAGACTTGAGGCGCGGGCGATCGTCGAGGCGCTCGCCCATCTGCCACCGGATCAGAGGGAGGCGGTCCTGCTGGTCGGACTGGAACAGTTCAGCTATGCCGAAGCGGCCGCCGTGCTGGGGATTCCGCTCGGCACGCTGATGTCGCGTCTGCACCGGGGCCGTGAACGCCTGCGGGCTCTGACCTCTGGCGAGGGGCGCCCGCCGTTGAAACGGATCAAATGAGCACAAGAGACGATGCACGGATCAGGGCATGAATCGGGGCATGAACCGGGCCGCCCGGTGACCCGGGAAGAGCTCCATGCCTATGCCGACGGGACCCTGGCCGCCCGCCGCCGGGCCGAGGTGACGGCGTATCTTGAATCCGATCCCCAGGCCGCTGCGCGGGTTGCGGCTTATCGGCGTCAGAACGCAGCCCTTCAGGAGGCTTTCGATCCGGTTCTCGACGAGCCGGTTCCGGCGCGCTTGCTCCAGGCCGGGCGTGACAGGCGTGCGGCGCGGTGGCGCGCGGCGGTGGCGGCATGCATCGGCCTGATCGTCGGTGCTGCGGCAGGCTGGGGCCTGCATGACACGGTTGTGGACAGGGCCGCGGGGCTGGAGGAACTGGCAAGCCGGACGGCCGTGGCCTACACGGTCTACGCGCCGGAAGTCCGTCATCCGGTCGAGGTCAGCGCCGCGGAAGAACCGCATCTGACGGCATGGCTGTCGAAGCGGATGGGATTCAGTTTCCGGGTGCCGCGGCTCGGCGATCTGGGCTTTCGTCTTATCGGCGGGCGGCTGATGACCGGGGGCACGCAGCCGGCGGCTCTGCTGCTTTACGAGGACGATCGCGGCCGCCGGCTGGCGGTCTACATCCGCCGCGACATGCCGACCGGCGGGCGCTCCGAGCTGCGTTATACGCGCCATTTCGGGATCGGGGTCATGTACTGGACCGATGGCGATCGCGGCATCGGCGTTTCCGGTGACGTGGAAAAGGACGAGCTCGTCGCCGCGGCGCATCTCGTTCAAGCGCAATTCATGTCGTAAGTCGAGCTCTCCCGTGTGCCTGTGTCCGGCGAGCATTGCAGCCCCGTTCGGGGTGCTTTTTTCGAGTTTCCAGTTTCCCGGTTTTCGGGTTTCCGACACGCTTCTTCTCATCAGGGCGGGGGAATAATCCCGCCACGGCAATGTCTACTCGGGTAGGACCGGAATGGCGGCGTGCAGCAGCGCCGGAGGTCGTTTCCGGTCGATCCCGATCGGGGTTTCTTTCAATCGGGGCTTCTTTCAGACGATTCCGGACGAACGGACCAAAGGGAATGGAGGGTGTCATGATGCGCAAGGCATGGGCTGCGGGGGTAGCTCTGGTACTCGGGACGGTGGCGGTAACAGCCTTTGCCGCAAGCGATGCGCCGCCGCCGGCTCCCAACGGCATCGTCATGCCCGAAGGGTACAAGGACTGGCGTGTCATCGCACTCAGTCATCGCACCGACAACAACACCTTGCGGGTGATCCTGGGCAACGACGTGGCCATTGCCGCGGCCCGCGAAGGGCGGACCAACCCATGGCCCGACGGCACCACGTTCGCGAAACTGGTGTGGAAGGATCGCACCGACGACAACTGGGAAGCGGCCACCGTCCCGGGCCGGTTCGTACATGCCGAGTTCATGATCAAGGATGCGAAAAAGTACGCCGCGACCAAGGGCTGGGGCTTTGCGCGCTGGCTTGGCATGGCCCAGAAACCATACGGCGAGGATGCCGATTTCGCCCAAGAATGCGTGGCCTGCCATACCCCGGTCGCAACGCGGGATTACGTGTTCACGACCCCGATCCAGCTTCCATAGGAAACGGCGCCCCGCGTGCCGCCATGCCCGCGGGCGTCTACCGGCGGCGTTGAAAGGCGATGCCGAGGAAGGCCAAGCCCGAAAAGCCGGCGCCGGCCCAGAACGGCGCCGGCGCACCGTAGATGTCCCACAGAAGACCGGCAAGCGCGCTGGCGACGAGCAGAAGCACGCCGACGACCAGGTTGAACAGGCCGAATGCCGTGCCGCGCAGCTCGACCGGTGCGGCATCGGCCACCAGCGTCGCCAGAAGCCCCTGTGTCAGCCCCATGTGCAGACCCCACAGCACGATCCCGGCGAACACCAGCGCCACGTTCGTTGCCGATGCCAGCACGAGGTCGGCGAGAACGAGAACGACGAAGCCGGCTTCGAGCAGCCGCCGGCGGTCGATGTGGTCGGACAGGATCCCCGCAGGGTAGGCGGAGGCAGCGTAGACGAGGCTCATCACCACCAGGACCATCGGCACCAGGGCGATCGTAAGCCCGACGCTTTGTGCGCGCAGCACCAGAAACGCCTCGCTGAAACGGGCCAGGGTCAGAAGTCCGCCGACGATCACGATCCACCAGTAATCACCGCGCAGAGCTTCCAATCGCGCCGGGAGGACCGGGGCATGGGGCTTCGTCTCTCCTGCCGGGGCCGCCGTGTCGCGCGGTGGTCGGCCGCGCCGGGGTTCCGGTACGGCGACGGCGAGAAGCGCGACCGAGATCACGGCCGGAATGGCGGCCAGCCAATAGACGGCGCGGATGTCGTCGTCGAACACGATCATCAGCCCGACCGCGGCAAGCGGCCCGAGAACCGCCCCCACCGTGTCGAGCGACTGGCGCAGTCCGTAGCAGGCGCCGCGGACCTCGGGCGGTGCGATGTCGGCGATCAGGGCATCGCGCGGGGCGCCGCGGATGCCCTTGCCGATGCGGTCGATGAACCGAGCCGCGAACACCCACCCGACGCTCGGGGCAAGGGCGAACAAGGGCTTGGTTGCAGCGGCAAGCCCGTAGCCGAGCACGGTCAGAGCCTTGCGCCTGCCGAAATAGTCGCTGAGCGTGCCCGAAAAGACCTTGGTGATGGATGCCGTCGCCTCGGCGATGCCCTCGACGAATCCGACCGACACGGTACTGGCGCCAAGCACCGAGACCATGAACACCGGAAGCAGGCTGTGAATGACCTCCGAGGACATGTCCATGAACAAGCTGACGAGGCCGAGCACCCAGATGCTGCCGGGGATGCCCCTCGCGGCCGTGCCCTTGCGTTTGCAGCGGGTCATTTTCATGTCGTCTGCCCGAAGCCGTCGGAGTCAGCAGATATTTCTTGCCGAGAGAGATTTCTTAATAGCTGCAAGCGCGGTCAAGCGGGGGATGGAGAAAGTCGTGCCCCGTCCCCGTTTTGTGACTTGATCACGGATTGATCCGTCGTCGTGCGCCATGATGCCGAGGTGGGCGTGAGCGCCGCGGCGACGGGGAAGGAGCAAATGCGCGCGCGCCGCAATCTCGGGTTGTTGGCGTTGCCCGGTCATTGTATGAGAGCCCCCTAAATCGCCGGGTGGGAGCCGATTCGCAACTTGCGCCGCCGGGGCCGCCCGGACGACGGCGCGGCGGGAGCCATGGCGCAAGTGTCTGGCGCGCGGCGCAAATTCACCCCGAAACGGGCCGGAAAATGCTGATCGGGGGTGGAAAATTGACTTGGATCAATTTTATGTTGCGACGCAATATGTAGCATCACGATGCGTCAGCCCGGGTGCACCCGCGGGAACGGGTTTTTGCGTGCCTGTATGGCCGGCGCAGCGAGGGCAGTTGTTCCGATTGAGGGGGATCGAGGCCAGTCATGACGGAATCGCACACCCATACACCCGTTCCCGGGTCGAGCTATGTCGCCGGCGCTCTGCTGGCGGCTGGTGGCGTGTTCGGGCTGTTTCTGATGTCCCGGGCGGTCGATCCGGTGATGGAGTTTCACGGCCTGCTGTTCGTTCTGTTCTGCGTCGCCGGGATCTTCTGGCTGATCGCCCGTCATTACAGCGGCGCCGATGTCCCGGTCGCGACGGCGGGAACGGCGGTCGCCTACAACGATGCGGTCGTCCGCGCCGGAGTCATCGCATCGATGTTCTGGGGTGTGGTCGGGTTCACGGTCGGTTTGGTCATCGCCCTGCAACTGGCCTTTCCGGAACTCAACTTCGACCTGCCGTGGACCAATTTCGGCCGTCTGCGTCCGGTTCATACCTCGGCCGTGATTTTCG
>RFLL01000313.1 GCA_003693905.1 Alphaproteobacteria bacterium | reverse complement strand
CTGTTCGCCTATTCGATTCTGTATCTGTTCGTTCTGTTCGCGACGATGATCGTCGAGCGCCTGACGGCCGCGACCCTGCATGCGCCCTTCGGTGCTTTTGGAGGATAGGCCATGGCCCGCCCGTCACACAGCGACGTGCATCGCAGGCAGCGATCCAAGAACCTGGCGCTGCTGATTGCGCTGCTGGCGTTCGTGGTGCTCGTCTATCTGGTCTCGATCGTGCGCATGGGGGGTGGCTGAGCAATGACGCAACACCGATCCCCGTCTGCCGACAAACGCAACGCCCGTACCGGCATGGTGCTGATCGCGGTCGTGGTCGGCATGGTCGGGTTGTCGTTCGCCTCGGTGCCGCTCTATCGCCTGTTCTGTCAGGTTACCGGCTATGGCGGCACGCCCAAGATCGCCGCGCAGTCGGAAGATGCCGAGGCGCCGAAGCAGGTTGCGGAGCGGCGCATCGTGGTGCGCTTCAACGCCGACGTCGATCCGCGGCTGCCGTGGCGCTTTGCGCCGGTGCAACGCGCCGTCGAGGTGGCGGTCGGAGAACAGGGTATTGCCTTCTTCCGGGCCCGCAACATGTCCGACCGGCCGATCGTCGGGCGCGCGACCTTCAACGTCACGCCGCTCAAGGCGGGACCGTATTTCGTCAAGATGCAGTGTTTCTGCTTCGACGAACAGCGCCTCGAGCCGGGCGAAGAGGTCGACATGCCGGTCACGTTCTATGTCGATGCCGGGATCATGGACGACCCGAACCTGGACGAGGTCAAGACCATCACCCTGTCCTATACCTTCTTCCGGGCCGTCGATGATCGCGACGAGGACGATCGCCGGGCGCGCGCGCAGCAGGCCGCGCGGCGTTCGGCCGGGCCTGAAAAGACGGACGTGAGCGCAGGTACGGTGAACTGAAATTTGTGAGCGGTTTGTGGACAATCGACGGTGCCCGGCGGGCGGTTTGCAGACGATGACAGCCGGTCGGCACCCGGTAACGACAAGAGGATACGGATGAGCGAAGCCCACGGTCACGCCCCGAACCACCCCTATCATCTGGTCAGCCCCAGCCCCTGGCCGCTGCTCGGCGCTTTCTCCGCCGGCACGCTGGCGGTCGGCATGGTGCTTTTCATGCACGATGTCACGCCGTGGCTGATTCCCGTCGGCGTCGCCCTGCTTCTGCTCACCATGTTCCTGTGGTGGCGCGATGTCGTGCGCGAAGCGACGTATGAAAAGCTGCACACGCCCATCGTGCAGCTTGGTCTGCGCTACGGCATGGCCCTGTTCATCGCCTCGGAGGTGATGTTTTTCGCCGCCTTCTTCTGGGCCTTCTTCAATGCGGCGCTGTTTCCGACCGAAGCCACCGGTTATCAATGGCCACCGGTCGGGATCGAGCCGTTTGATCCCTTCGGCGTGCCGTTCCTCAATACCCTGATCCTGCTGCTTTCGGGGTGCACGGTCACCTGGGCCCATCACGAACTGCGCAAGGGCAACCGGCGCGGCACGATTCAGGGGCTGGCGATCACCATCGCGCTCGGCATTCTGTTCACCTCCTTGCAGGCCTATGAATACGGCCACGCCGCATTCGGCTTCCGAGACGGCATCTATCCCTCGGTCTTCTACATGGCCACGGGTTTTCACGGTTTTCACGTCATCATCGGCACCTGCTTCCTGAGCGTGTGTCTGTACCGGGCCTGGCGCGGTCATTTCACGCCCGAGCACCATTTCGGTTTCGAGGCCGCGGCCTGGTACTGGCACTTCGTCGACGTGGTGTGGCTGTTCCTGTTCACCTTCGTTTATCTGTGGGGGTCCTGATCCTCTTTCGGTCCCGCAGAGCGGGGTATCGGCCTTCTTCCGGCGATTCCCCGCCCCCGCTTCTGAGGCCAGCAAAGGCCACCGTGCATGCCTGAATCCAGAGGCGATTTCTCCGCCGGCTATCCGCCCGTGTCGCCCTTTGCCGCCGGCATCGCCGGCCGCTGCCCACGCTGCGGGCAGGGACGGCTTTTCGCCGGTTTTCTGAACGTGGCGGAGACCTGCAACGTCTGCGGGCTCGACCTGCGCAAGGCCGACAGCGGCGACGGGCCGGCGGTATTCATCATATTCATTCTCGGTTTTCTGGTCGTGCCGCTGGCGCTGTGGCTGGAAAGCGCTCTTGCGCCGCCGATGTGGGTCCATCTGCTGATCTGGCCGCCGGTCATCGTCGGCGGAGCGCTGGGTCTGCTGCGGCCCATGAAGGGGATCCTGATCGCCTTGCAGTACCGCAACAAGGCCAGCGATTCGGGCACCGTCGATTACGACTAGGCCGCCACATATGAGCAGGTCGACGCGAGTACGCTTCCGCCCCCGGCCGGGGGCGAGCGTGGCGGCGTTCATCGGCGTGGCCGCGCTGGTGGCGCTCGGCACCTGGCAGCTCGAGCGCCTGGAATGGAAGCAGGATCTGATCGCCGAGATGGCGGCACGCCAGCGCGCCCCGGCGGTGCCGTTGCCGCAGGTGCGCTCGGCCCGCGATGCGGCGGCGCTGGAATATCGCAAGGTCCGTCTCGAAGGCCGTTTTCTGCACGATCGCGAGATGTACCTGGGCAGCCGCACCTACCGCGGTCAGGTCGGGTATCACGTGGTGACGCCGATGATCCTGATCGATGGGCGCCGGGTTCTGGTCGATCGCGGCTGGGTGCCGCCCGCGCGCAAGGCGCCGGCCACCCGCCGCGACGGGCTGGTGGCCGGTGTCGTCGTCGTGGAGGGCCTCGTGCGCCGCGGCGGCTGGCGCGGTTCGGCGATGTTCCGTCCCGACCGCCAGCCGGCGCCGGATGTATGGTTGTGGCCCGATCTGCCGGCGATGATCGCCCACGCGGGCCTGGGCGAGGACGCTGTTCGCGAAATCTACATCGAGGCCGGTCCGGCCCCGGTGCCGGGCGGCTTTCCGATCGGCGGTCAGACGCGCCTGACGCTGACCAACAATCATCTGCAATACGCGCTCACCTGGTACGCTCTGGCGGTGGCGCTGATCGTGATCTATGTCCTGCATCAGCGCCGGGGCGGCACCGGAGATGCGCAGAGCGACGCAAGGGAAGAAGACGCGACATGAGCGCCTACGGCGAACTGGAAACCCGCTTTCGCCGTCTCACGGCCCTGCGCGAGGCGGCCGGCCTGCTGCATTGGGACATGTCGACGATGATGCCGGCCGGCGGTGCGGCCGCGCGCAGCGAGCAACTGGCGGCCCTCGATATCGCATGTCACGGCATCCTCGCCGATCCGGCGATGGGCGATCTGCTGGCCACGGCCGAAGAGGAGGGAGCCGACCTCGACCCTTGGCAGCGCGCCAACCTGCGGGAAATGCGTCGCGACTGGGTGCATCAGACGGCGCTCGGTCCCGATCTCGTCGAAGCCCTGAGCAAGGCCAGGCACCGCTGCGAGATGACGTGGCGCACGGCCCGCCCGGCCAACGATTTCGCCGCCGTGCTGCCGGCGTTCCGGGAGCTTCTGGCCCTGGTGCGCGAAGCGGCACAGGCCAAGGCGGTGGCGCTTGGATGTTCGCCCTATGACGCCCTGCTCGACGAGTTCGAGCCCGGTGGCACGGCGGCGCGCATCGACAGGATCTTCGACGACTTGGCCGCCTTCCTGCCCGGCTTTCTGTCCCGGGCGCTGGAGCGTCAGGCCACGATGCCGACGCCGATGGTGCCGCCCGGTCCGTTCCCGGTGGCCCGGCAGGAGGCGCTGGCCCGCCGCCTGATGGAACGCATCGGTTTCGATTTCGACCACGGTCGCCTCGATGTCAGTCTGCATCCGTTCTGCGGCGGTGTGCCCGACGACGTGCGTATCACCACCCGCTATGACGAAGGCGATTTCACCAAGGCGCTGATGGGCGTGCTGCACGAAACCGGCCATGCCCTTTATGAACGTGGCCTGCCGGAAAGATGGCGCTGGCAGCCGGTGGGGCAGGCCTGCGGCATGGCCGTTCATGAAAGCCAGTCGCTGCTGATCGAGATGCAGGCCTGCCGCAGCGCGCCGTTCATCACCTTTCTGGCGCCGCTGGCGCGCGCTGCGTTCGAGGGTGACGGCCCGGCCTGGGATGCGGACAATCTGTGCCGGCTCTACAACCGCGTGGAGCCGGGTCTAATCCGGGTCGATGCCGACGAGGTCACCTATCCGGCCCACGTCATCGTGCGCTACCGGCTGGAAAAACGCATGATCGCCAGTGATCTCGACCCCGCGGACCTGCCGGCGGCGTGGAACGAGAGCATGGAAGCGTTGCTCGGCCTGCGGCCGCCTGATGACCGGGACGGGTGTTTGCAGGATATCCACTGGTACGACGGCGCCTGGGGCTATTTCCCGACCTACACCTTGGGGGCGATGGCGGCGGCGCAGTTGTTTGCGGCCGCAGTGGCCGAAAATCCCGATATTCCTGCGGCGCTCGGGTGCGGTGATTTCAGCGCGCTTGTGGCTTGGCTGCGGCGCAACGTGCATGCCTGGGGCGCCTTTTACGACTCCACCGATGCTCTGCTCGAACAGGCCACGGGGCGCGCCCTCGATCCGGCGGCATTCCGCGCCCATCTCGAACGCCGCTATCTGGCCTGAGCGGCGGGCGGGGCCGGGTGGCGGGCTCTCTTGTCGGCGGGCCGCGGCGGTGTAGAGTAGCGGCCGACACGATCCGGGGGCGGGCATGAAATGGCGGCCATGAAATACATCAGTACACGCGGCGATGCGCCGACGCTCGACTTCGCCGATGTCCTGCTTGCGGGTCTGGCGCGTGACGGCGGCCTCTATGTGCCCGAGGAGTGGCCGCATTTCAGCGCCGAAGAGATCGCCGAACTCGCCGGCCTGCCGTACGACGCCCTGGCGTTGCGGATCGTGGCACCGTTCGTCGGGGCGGCGATTGCACCGGCGGATCTGCGCCGTCTGGTGGCCGATTCCTGGGCCGGCTTCGATCACGCGGCGGTAGCGCCG
>RFLL01000312.1 GCA_003693905.1 Alphaproteobacteria bacterium | reverse complement strand
GTGTAGCGGTCATCGCCGTGAATGACGACCTGCACGGCAGCGATGCGCGGGTGGCGACGGAACGCCTCCAGGCTGTAGCGCAGGATCGGGCGTCCGCGCAGGGGGGCGTACTGCTTCGGCCGATCGCCGGCAAATCGGGTTCCGCGTCCCGCGGCAACCACCAGGGCCACCGTTTCGCCCATGCCCGTCTCCTGGCGTATCCGTGCTCTGTCGCTGCGGCGCCCGCAGCTCGGTGGTCCGCAGCCTAGTGGCCCGCAGCCTGACGGCCAAGGAGGATATCGCGGGAGGTGCAGCCGCAGACGGTACAGGAAACGGGAGATGTCTTTGCCTGAGGGCGCGGCGCCGTATAATTGCGCGCCGTCCGCGGGGTCTCTCCGTGGCAGCCGCTTTGTCCCCGCGCTCTTTTTGCCGCATGGTGGAACCGCAATGTCGCCTTCATTTGCCCTTGGCCTGGGTGCCCTGGCCGCGTTCGTAGCGGCCATGCTCTACACCATGCGCCGCGAGACGCCGCGACCCGATGCTCTGTTCTGGATCCTGATTGCGGTCGCCACGCTGGGGGCGGCAACGGCCGGTGCGGCGCATCTGGGCACCGTATGGCAGACCGATCTTTCCGCGGCGCTGTGGATTTCGATCACGGCGAGCCTGATTCTGTTTGCCGGGGTCGCCCTGATCGTGCGTGAAGCGTGGCGGCTGGCGCCGATCCTTCTAATCTACCTGATCGCTCTGGGGCTTCTGGCCACGGCATGGGGCGGGATCACGCATGGCGGTCTGTACGGCCCCGTCGATGCCTGGTTGATCGTGCACATCGTGGTGTCGGTCGCGACCTATGGTCTGTGTACCTTGGCGGCGGTGGCCGGGGCCGCGGTGCTGTTGCGCGAACGTGCGTTGCGCCGCAAGCGCCCCGGCGGGCTGGGGCTGGTGCGGCGGTTGCCGTCGGTGGCCGATGCGGCGCGCCTTCAGGTCGGGCTGCTGACGGCGTCCGAGGTGGTGTTGGCGGTCGGCATCGCCACCGGGATGGCCAGGCAGTACGTTCTCAACGGCCATCTGCTGGAGTTTGACCACAAGACCCTGCTGTCGATCCTGGCTTTCGTCGTCATTGCCGGCCTGCTCGTCGCACACCGGCGCACGGGCCTGCGCGGTCAGCGGGCGGCGCAGGTCGTTCTGGTCGGCTATCTGCTGCTGACCCTGGCTTATCCGGGGGTAAAGTTCGTAACCGATGTTCTGCTGGCCTGACCCTGATCGGGCGCCGGGCCGGCATCGGAGCGGACGATTTTCCTTGCGAGCTGTGGCAGAATCGCTACAACAGCCTGATCTTTAGGCAGCGCTGCTCTGAGGCGCCCAGAAAATGAGCATATCTATCGGGCCCGTACGCCTCGAATCTCCGGTCGTTCTAGCTCCCATGTCGGGGGTGACGGATGCCCCGTTCCGGCGCCTCGTCGCCCGTCTCGGCGCCGGTCTGGTCGTCTCCGAGATGATTGCCAGTCAGGCGATGATCCGGCGCACCCGGGCGTCGATGAAAATGATCAAGTCCGGGCTCGATCGGGATGGACAGCGCGGGCCCTTCGCGGTCCAGCTGGCCGGCTGCGAACCGGCGGCGATGGCCGAGGCGGCGCGCCTGTGCCAGGACCTGGGGGCGGCCGTGATCGACGTCAATTTCGGCTGCCCGGTCAAGAAGGTGGTGAACAAGGAGGCCGGCTCCGCCCTGATGCGCGAGCCCGCCCTGGCCCGGCGGATCCTTGCGGCCACCGTCGCCGCGGTCACGGTTCCGGTCACTTGCAAGATGCGCACCGGCTGGGACGAGAGCAACCGCAACGCGCCGGAACTGGCCCGCATGGCCGCCGACGTCGGGGTGCGCCTGATCACCGTCCATGGACGCACGCGCTGCCAGCTCTATCGCGGCCGCGCCGACTGGGCGTTCGTGCGCCGGGTCAAGGCGGCCGTCGATATCCCGGTGGTAGTCAACGGCGACATCACCACGGTCGAAGAGGCCGCGCGCGCCCTTGCCCGTTCCGGCGCGGACGGCGTGATGATCGGCCGCGGCGCCACCGGGCGGCCGTGGTTCCTGCGTCAGGTTATGCAGCACCTCGCCACCGGCCGGGCCGGACCGGCACCGTCGCTTGCCCAGCAGAAGGAAATCGTCCTCGATCATTACGAGGCGATTTTAAGCCATCACGGAACCGCGCGCGGAGTGCGCATCGCGCGCAAGCATCTGGCCTGGTATGCGCGCTCCTTTGCCGGGGCGGCGGCGTTTCGCGATGCGATCAACCGCGAGCACGATCCGCGGCGCGTGCGCGCCCTGGTTTGCGCGCTCTATGACGGTGCCTTGGAGCGGGCGGCGGCATGAACGGAGAAGATCTGGTGCTCGACCCTGCCGAAGCAAAAGGCGCGTCTGCGGCTCCGGATCCGAGTGGCATTCTCAATACCTTGCCGGCCCCCGTTCTGGTCGTCGACCGGGACAGACAGGTGCGCTTCGCCAATGCGGCCGCCGAGCAGTTCCTGCGCACCGGCCTTCCTGCGCTGCGCGGACGCCGGCTGGACAGCCTGATTCCCGCCGACAGTCCGCTGTTCGACCTGATCGAGCAGGTGTGGCGCAGCGGCCGCTCGGTCAACGGGTCCGACCTGACCATCGAAAGCCCGCGCATCGGGACGCACTATGCGGCCGTCGCCTGCGCTCCGATGGGCGATCCGCCGAACATGGTCGTGATGTCGATTCAGGAACGCTCGATCGCCCGCAAGATCGAACATCAGCTCAGCCACCGCAACGCCGCCCGTTCGGTGACGGCGATGGCGGCGATGCTGGCGCATGAAGTCAAGAACCCCCTGTCCGGCATTCGCGGTGCGGCACAGCTTCTGGAACAGTCGGCAAACGGCGGCGATCGCGAACTGACCCGCCTGATCTGCGATGAAGCCGACCGTATCGTCGCCCTGGTCGATCGCATGGAGATGTTCTCCGACGAACGGCCGATCGTACGCGCACCGGTCAACATTCACGAAGTGCTGAGCCACGTGCGCCGGCTGGCCCAGAGCGGCTTTGCCGCCCATGTGCGGTTTGTCGAACGCTACGACCCGTCGCTGCCGCCGGTTCATGGCAATCGGGATCTGCTGGTTCAGGCGGTGCTCAATCTGGTCAAGAACGCAGCCGAGGCGGTTCCCCCCGACGGCGGCGAGATCGTCCTCATGACCCGTTACGAGCAGGGCGTGCGTCTGGCTCTTCCGGGCCGGGAGGCGCGGGTCGACCTGCCGCTCAGCGTCACGATCCAGGACAACGGGGCCGGGGTACCGGAGG
>RFLL01000005.1 GCA_003693905.1 Alphaproteobacteria bacterium | reverse complement strand
CTTCAGGACCGCGCCCAGATGTTCGTCGGGGACCAGGATCGTCGCCTTGATCCACGGCTCCGCAATTGACGCGATGCGTACCGGGTCTGGCATGTCGGTCGGATTGTGCAGCTCGATCGTCTGGCCGTTGGTCAGGGTGATGCGATAGACGACGCTGGGCGCGGTCGCCACCAGATCGAGGCCGAACTCGCGCGCCAGGCGTTCCTGGACGATCTCCAGGTGCAGCAGGCCGAGAAAGCCGCAGCGGAAACCGAAACCGAGCGCGGCCGAGGTTTCCGGCTCGTACTGAAAGCTGGCGTCGTTGAGAGCCAGCTTGGCCAGCGAATCGCGCAGGTGCTCGTAATCGTTGGCATCGGCGGGAAACAGGCCGCAGAACACCACCGGCACGCTGGGCTTGAAGCCGGGCAGAGGCGCCGCCGCCGGGCGGCGCTCCTCGGTCAGGGTGTCGCCGACGCTGCAATCGGCAACCGACTTGATGCCCGCCGTGATGAAGCCGATCTCGCCCGGGCCGAGCTCGTCGACATCGGTCATCTTCGGCGTGAAGACACCGACGCGATCGACCTCGTGAACGGCGCCGGTGCCCATCATGCGCATCTTCAGCCCGCGGCGCAGGCGGCCATCGAACACGCGCACCAGGATGATGACGCCGAGATAGGGATCGTACCAGCTATCGACCAGCAGTGCTTTCAAGGGTGCGGCATTGTCCCCCCTGGGCGGCGGCAGACGGGTGACCAGGGCTTCGAGGACATCCGCCACGCCGGCACCGGTCTTGGCCGAGACGCTGAGAGCCTGTGACGCATCAAGGCCGATCACCTCTTCGATCTGTTCCTTGACCCGCTCCGGCTCGGCCGCCGGCAGATCGATCTTGTTGAGCACGGGGATGACCTCGTGGTCGGCCTCGATGGCCAGATAGGCGTTGGCAAGTGTCTGGGCCTCGACCCCCTGGCTGGCGTCGACGAGCAGGATCGAACCTTCGCAGGCCGCCAGCGAGCGGCTGACCTCGTAGGAAAAGTCGACGTGGCCGGGCGTGTCGATCAGGTTGAGAGTATAGGTCCGGCCGTCGCGCGCGGTGTAGCGCAGGCGCACCGTCTGGGCCTTTATGGTGATACCGCGCTCGCGCTCCAGCTCCATCGAATCGAGGACCTGCTCGCGCATCTCGCGCTCGGACAGGCCGCCGCACATCTGGATCAGGCGATCGGCCAGCGTCGATTTGCCGTGGTCGATATGAGCCACGATGGCGAAATTGCGGATGTGTGCGGGATCAGTCATGGCGGCTGGCTATAACACCGGCCGGCGCCGCGGCCAAGCGGCACGCGCGCGCGGGGCCATCTCTTTCCGATGCAAAGGTGTACAAACGGATGAAGGAACAGTGGATCCGCTCAGGGCACGACCTGCACCTTGAACTACACGCCCTCGCACCGTTGCAGGGCGGCGAGGACCTCGAAAAGGTTGCGCGCCTGGGGATTGTCTCTGGGAGCGAACATGCGCATCAGGCTTTTCGGCGACTTGGCGGTGAGGCTGCCCAATGCCGCGAAGCCGACCGTGGCGTTGATGTAGTCACGCAGCACCGCCTTGCCGGTTTCCACATCACTGGACAGCAGGCACTCGATGCCTTTCTCGATCAATTCCGCACGAAAGGCGGGATCATGCGCTACACGGGCCTGGATCGTCTCTTTGAAATCTCGGGTCAAAGCCATTGCCTAGGCCTCCTGCCGTTTGTGCCGCCGGCATGCCTGTCAAAGCTCCCGAGCGGTCGCAATGTCCTTCTGCTGGCGTTTCTTCGTGCCACCGCCAAGCAGAATGATGGCCGCCTCCTTTTCCTTGCCAAAGTGGATACGGTAGCCGGGGCCGAAATCGACCCGACATTCGAACACGCCTCGCCACCCCTTTGACATTCGACAGGTTCCCTGCTCCACGCGGGCCAGTGCCGTCGCTACCTTGGCTGCAGCCTGGGCGTTCAGCCGGTTGAACCACCGGGCGAAAAGAGGGCGAAAAGAGATCGTCCCGCGGTATCGAGGGACTCGCGGATTTCAGGCATGCGCTATGGCAACATATATGTCACCTTGCACAAATTCCAAACGCGGCTTCGGCCCCCGGCGCTTGCGTCAACGGCGCAGGGTGCCCCCGGTCGCCTTGTGCACCTGGGCGATGATCCGGGCCGAAACCGCCTCGATCTCGGCCTCGCTCAAGGTATGGTCACGCGGTTGCAGGGTGACCGCGATGGCCAGGGATTTCTTGCCCTCCGGCACCCCCTTGCCGACGTAGACGTCGAACACCGCCACATCGGCGATCAGCGCCTTGTCGGCACCGCGTGCGGCCCGCACGACCTTATCAGCCGGCACGGCGGCATCGACGATGAAGGCGAAATCGCGCTCGACCGGCTGGAACGGAGACAGATCGAGGGCCGGGCGCGCCTTGCCCGCCCTGGCGCGGGGCATCGGTACGCGGGTCACGAACACCTCGAAGGCCGCGACCGGGCCGCGCAGGTCGAGCCCCTCCAGGACCCGCGGATGCAGCTCGCCGAAGCAAGCCAGCACGTTGGGCCCCAGACGCAAGATGCCGGAGCGCCCCGGGTGGTACCAGGCCGGGGCATCGGTCGTGACCTGAAGGTTGGCGCCCGGCGCGTTGCAGGCGTCGAGCACGGCCAGCGCATCGGCCTTGGCATCGAAGGCATCGACATCGCGCTCCGGCACCGCCCAGTGCCGCGGACCCGCGCGCCCGGCACGCAGGCCGGCGGCGACCAGCGTCTGGCCCTCGGGCGTCGCATCGGCGTACTGCGGCCCGATCTCGAACAGAGCGACCTCGTTCTGGCCGCGATCGATGTTGCGCTTGGCCGCCGCGACCAGACCGGGCAGCACCGACGGACGCATGACGTCGAGATCCGCGCTGATCGGATTGATCAGCCGCAACGCCTCGGGCACGCCGCCGAACAGATCGGCGAGCCGGGACGAGACGAAGGAGAACGTCACCGCTTCCTCCAGCCCGCGCCAGGCCAGTGCCGTGCGCGCCAAGTCGACGCGGCGCTGCATCGCGTTCAAGGCGGGGCGCGGCAGATCGCTCTCGCGCGCCAGCGGCACCTGTGGAATCTCTTCATAGCCGTGGATGCGCAGGACCTCTTCGACCAGGCACGCTTCGCCTTCGATGTCGTTGCGCCATGTCGGCACACGCACCTGCCAAGCCCCATCGTCGCCACCTTCGGCGATTTCGAAGCCGAGGGCGCCAAGGATGCGCGTCTGCACCGGGCGCGGCACGTCGAGGCCGCCAAGGCTGGCGACACGGGCCGGCCGGTAGGCGACCGTGCGTCGCGTGGCCGGAATGTCGCCGGCGGCGACCACGTGGCTGACCTCGCCACCGCACAGCTTCAGAATCAGGCGCGCGGCCACCTCGGGCCCCCACTGCGCCGAGCACGGATCGAGACCGCGTTCGAACCGGTAGCGGGCATCGGACTGGATCGCGAGCTTGCGCCCGGTCATGGCGATCCGGACCGGGTCGAACAGGGCCACCTCCAGAAACACGCTGGTGGTGGTCTCCGTCACGCCGGTCGCCTCGCCCCCCATGACGCCGCCGATACCTTCGGGCCCGTTGTCGTCGGCGATCACCACCATCTGGGCATCGAGACGGTACGTGTTGCCGTCGAGAGCGACGATTTCCTCGCCGTCGCGGGCCAGGCGCATGGTCACGTCGCCGGCCACCTTGTCGGCGTCGAAGACGTGCAGCGGCCGGTTGAGGTCGTAGGTGACATAGTTGGTG
>RFLL01000311.1 GCA_003693905.1 Alphaproteobacteria bacterium | reverse complement strand
GTTGTCCGCAAGATTGCGCGTCTGGAGCGGATTCGTGACGCACTCGACGAGCTGATCGCCGCCTGTCCCGGGCGCGGGGCCCTGCGGACCTGCTCGATTCTGGGCGCGTTTCCCGACACTGAGGAGTCCCCCGCTGGTTCCCGTAAGGACGAGTATCAGGCAACAAGATGAGAAAGCCCTTTGCCGTCACTCTCGTCGCCTTGGCCGCGGGGGTCGCGCCGATCCTCGCGGCTGCGCCAACCCGGGCGCACGGCCCCCTGTTCAGCCCCGCGCCGGAGACGATCTTCAAGGGCGGAACGGAGCTGACGCTCGGACTGCACACTGAAAAAGCGACCGGCGCCAGCGAGCACGAGACCGCATACGAGGCCTCGGTGGAGGCGGAATACGGGCTCACCGCCGACTGGGAAATCGGGATCGAGGTCCCGTATGCCAGACGCGACCTCGACGACGGCGGCGGCACCGCCGTCGGCCTTGGTGATCTCACCCTCGAAACCAAGTACCAGTTCTGGGGCCGCGACCTGCCGGGGGCGCAGTACAAGGCCGCCGCCCTTCTCAAGCTCAAGCTCCCGAGCGGCGAGGATGCGCGTACGCCGCGGCTCGGCAGCGGCTCGACCGACGTCATTGCCGGGCTTGCGACGGGCTATGAATCGCGCCGCTGGTACTGGTTTGCCAGTGCCGTCTACCGGGCCAATACCGAAGGCGGCGGTCTCGAAAAGGGCGACCGGCAGTTCCTCAACCTGGTCGGCGGCATCCGCCCGGTCCTCACGGCCTATGATGAACCCGACACGGTGCTGATGCTCGAACTGAACTGGGAACGCTCAGCGCGCGACGACCTCGACGGCGTGGCGCTGGCGAATACGGGCGGTTGGGAATTGTTCGTCTCGCCCGTCATCTGGTGGACCTATCGCCAGTTCGCCGTCCGCGGCGGGGTTCAGATTCCCGTGGCCGAAAATCTGAACGGCATTCAACCGTCATCCGACTACCGGGCGCGCGTCGAGTTCGTCTACCACTTCTGATCGCGACCGACGGCGGGCCACGTCATCAACCGATGGAGGCAAGAACCCCATGTTCCGTTTCATGTCCGGATCCATTCGCATCGCGGCCTTCGGATTGTCGTTGATGCTTCTGCCGGCGGCCGCATTTGCGACCCAGTACCAGCTCAAGGTCGACGGATTGGCCTGCCCGTTCTGCGCCTACGGAATCGAAAAGCAATTGACCCGCACCGACGGGGTCAAGGAGATCGAGATCGACATCAACGCCGGGACCGTCACGGTCACCATGGCCGAAGGTGCCAGACTGAGCAGAGAGCAGGCGAAGCGGATCGTCGAGGACGCCGGCTTCACCTTGCGCAATTTCGCCGAACTGCCGGCCGCGGACTGATGCCTCCGCTTCGGGTTGAATATCGCCCGTTCCGATGCCGGGCACGGCGGGCGATCGCAGCCGTATTCGCCCTCACCGCGGCTCTTGCAGGATTGGCGGATACCGCCCACGCCGCGCCCGAGACCTTCAACACCGCATTGCCGGTGCCGAAGGGCGAGTTCATCTTCCGCGAGCAGTTCCTTTACAAGCGCGCGAGCGACGACCCGAGCCCCGCGGACCGCGAGGTCGAGGTCGTCGGCGGCATTTCCGTTCTCGGCTACGGCGTGAGTGGAGATTTGGCCGTCTTCGGCGTAGTACCCTATCTTCACAAGTCGCTTGATGTGACCCTGTCGGGCGGTGAGCGCGTAATGCGCACGACCACCGGCATCGGCGATGCCCGCCTGTTTGCGCGCTATACCGTCTTTCACGACGATGCCCCGGGCCGGACCTTCCGGATCGCCCCGTTCGCCGGCCTCGAAGTACCGACCGGTGATGACGACGACAGCGATGCCCAAGGCCGTCTGCCGGCAACCCTGCAACTCGGATCCGCCTCCTGGGATCCCTTTGCCGGTGTCGTTGCGACCTATCAGACGCTGGCCTACGAGATCGACGCGGCGGTCAGCTATCAGATCAACACCGCTGGCGACGAGTTCACGCTCGGCGATGTCGCCCGCGGCGATGCTTCGCTGCAATACCGCCTGTGGCCGCGCAGGCTTTCCGGCGGCGTGCCCGGGTTCCTTTACGGCGTTCTCGAGGCCAACCTGATCTATCAGGACAGGAACGAGATCGCCGGGACCGACGACCCGAACTCGGGCGGTGTGACGCTGTTTCTTTCTCCCGGTCTCCAGTACGTGACCCGGCGCTGGGTACTCGAGGCCGTGGTCCAGCTTCCAGCGTTTCAGGATCTCAACGGAACCGCGCTCGAGGACGACTTCACCGTCCGGGCCGGCTTCCGGTTCAATTTCTGAAAGGCTGCATCGTGTCGATAACAAGAATGCGCAAGATCCTTCTCTGGATCGTGGCGGTCGCGATTGTTCTCGTCGGCGTCGGCTGGCTTGCCTTCGTCCCCTCGCCCAAGGAGCCCGGCTATGTCTTCGTCAAGGCCTGGGGAAGCAAGGGAACCGGTCCCGGACAATTCAATGACCCCACCGGACTTGCCATTGCCGGGGACGAGCTGTTCGTCGCCGATTCGCGCAACGGCCGCATTCAGGTCTTCGACCTTGACGGCACCTTCAAGCGACAGTTCGGAAAACCGGGCAAGGCTCCGGGCGAACTCGGCCGTCCCATGAATCTGGCCGTCCACGATGGCGAACTCTACGTGCCGGAATATTTCAACGACCGGATTCAGGTGTTCGATCTTGATGGCACGCCTAGGCGGATCATTGGCACCGCCGGCAAGGCTCCGGGGCAGTTCAACGCCCCCGGCGGGGTTGCCATGGCCACGAACGGAGATCTTTTCGTCGCCGATTTCTACAACCACCGCGTCCAACACTTACGCGCCGACGGCACCTTCGTGCGCCAGTGGGGCACAACCGGGCGCAAGGGCATCGGGGCCGGCAGGTTCAACTATCCGACCGACGTGGCGCTCGGTGCCGATGGCACGCTCTACGTGGCCGACGGCTACAACGACCGCATCCAGGCATTTGCTCCCGACGGCACGTTCCTGCGCAAGTGGGGCGGGCCGTTCGCGATGGACATCTTCGGCC
>RFLL01000310.1 GCA_003693905.1 Alphaproteobacteria bacterium | reverse complement strand
CGCTCGGTCTCGGTGCGGCGGCTCTGGCGGTGGTGGCGGCTCTTTATCTGCCGCTTCAGGCCAAGCGCACCGCCTTGGCCGAGGTCGAGGACGAGCTGCGTGCGGCCCGGGCCGCGGCGGGCGAGGTCGAACGCCTGCGCCGGCAGGTCGAAGATCTCAGAACCCGGAGCAATTTCGTGCTCGACCAGCGCCGTCGCAAGCGTACGATAACCGAAATCCTGGACGAGGTGACGCGGCGGCTGCCGGATCATACCTGGGTCCTCAAGTTCGGGGTCCGGGGCGAGCGTCTGGTGCTGTCGGGGTATTCGGCCAAGCCGTCGTCCCTGATTTCCCTGCTGGAAGAGTCGGAAATGCTGAGTGACGTGCGCTTCAGTTCGCCGGTGACGATGGATCAGAAGATCGGCCTTGAACGGTTCAACCTGACGGCGACGGTGACGCCGCGCGAGACCTCATGATGGGCGAAGTTCCTCCTGCGGTGCGCCGGGCGGCGGCGCTCGGCCTGCTGGCGGTCATGGCGGCGGCGATTTACATGCTGACGCTGGGGCCGCTGGTGACCTCGTACCGCGCGGCAAGCCAGGCATTGGTGGAGGCCGAGGACCTGCTAGCCCGTTATCGCCGGGTTGCCGCCCAGCGCGCGGATCTGGCCGCCGAGCTTGCCGATCTGGCCGCGCGCCAGGCACAAAGCGGGGTCTATCTGCCGGGCGATACCGATGCCCTGGCGGCGGCGCGCCTGCAGGAGATCGTCAACGCCACTGTCGAATCGAACGGCGGCCGGCTGCGCAGCATCCAGATGCTGCCGGCGCGGGCCGACGGCCAGTTCCGCCGTGTCGGCGTGCGCATGCAGATGACCGGAAACATCACCGCGGTGGCGCGGATCCTGTATGCTTTCGAGGCTGGCAAGACCATCCTGTTCGTCGACAATGTCGACATCAACAATCGTCGGGCTCGCCGGGCGCGCGAGGATGAGGACCCCGAGCTTTTGATCCGCCTTGATCTTTATGGATATGTCCGGCCGGAGGTTGTGGGATGAACGCACGTCGCATGGGACAGGGGCTGGGACTTGCGGCGGTTGCCGGGCTGGCGCTTGGTGTCGCTTGGCTCGGCTATGACGAGTTTCTCGGCACCATGCCGGAGCAGGGCGCATCGTCAGCCGTCGCACTGGCCCCGGCGGCGGGGACGGGAACCCGGGCCGACCGGACCACGGCCGCGGAGGCCGGAACCACCGCCGAAGGCGACGGCGCCGATCCCCCGGTCTTTGAAATGCCGCCGGCGCGCGCGTTCGTTCAGATCGTCCAGCGGCCGATTTTTTCTCCGACCCGCCGCGCCGCGCCCCAGGGTGAGATGACGCTGGAACCTGCGGCTTCGTCGCTGGATCTGCGCCTGGTCGGAATCATCATCTCGTCGAGTGAGCAGATGGCCCTGGTGGCGCCGCGCAGCAGCACCAACTTGGTCCGCCTCAGCCAGGGTGACCGGTTTCAGGGCTGGACCGTGGAGTTGATCGAGCCGCATCGCGTCACCTTCCGCCGCGACAACGTGGCCGAGCAGATCGAGCTCAGCTACGACGAGCCGCCGCGACGTGGACAAGTGGCCAATCGGCGCAGGACCGACACGGCGCCGGCGCAGCAGAAGCAAACTCGGCAAAAACAGTCCCCTCAGGGGCAGGAAACCCAGTAACGCCCATCCATTCACGTGCGACCGCAGCGGCAAACCGGTCCGGTCGCACTGTAATGAAGCATCTCTTCGCGGCCCGACCCAGAAAATCCGGTGAGTGGATGCCCTAAAAATCGCCCACTGACCGACGGCTTCCTTTTAAACCTTGATTAACAGTGTTTCATTACGGTCCGTTAGGTATGGTTTACGTCTTGTCGGAGTACGGTTTTTCTCATTAGATGGATGACACGCCGGTGAGGTCGCCTCCTGTGCGTCCGAACCGGCCATTCGGGGGAATGTCGCACGTGCATTGCC
Organism: Alphaproteobacteria bacterium; assembly: GCA_003693905.1. Lineage (GTDB taxonomy): Bacteria > Pseudomonadota > Alphaproteobacteria > Kiloniellales > J153 > J153. The sequence goes on along the minus strand of RFLL01000310.1, from coordinate 2,812 downwards.
GGCCCAAGTGTCGGACCTCGCACCGGCTCGTGGTGCATTGGGGGGGAATCCTGGCTCTGTTTCTGGGCCTGGCCGCATGTGCGGGCGCGCGGCCGGACGGTGAGCTGTCGCCGTCGACAGGGGCGCCGGTCGATCTGGTCCCGAAGGTTGCCGCCACCGCGTCACAGACGCAATCGGACTCCGGGCCCGGGCAGGCGGGCGCGCACAGCGGCAATAGCGGCAACACTCGCAAGACGGATGTCCTGGCCGACCTGTCGCCGTTGTCCGACGACATTCTGCTGCCGATCAAGGAATCCGAAATCGTCCGCGGCACCGGCGTGTTCGCGCGCCGCATCACGCACAAGCGCAGCGACGTGCTGATCGGCGAGGACGGCGACGTGACCCTCAATTTCGTCAATGCCGACATCCGCGAGGTGGTCGACGCCGTTCTCGGCCAAGCCCTCGGCCTCAGCTACATCATCGATCCCAAGGTCGAAGGCCAGGTCACGGCCCGGACCAGCATGCCGGTCCCGCGTCAGGCGGTGATCCCGGTGCTGGAAAACATTCTCGCTCTCAATGGCGCGGCGCTGACTTTCCAGGACGGAATCTACAAGGTCGTCACGATTCAGGAGGCGGCGACCGGCCTGACCACGCCGGTGGTCGCCCCGAGCCGCGAGATGCGGACCCGGGGCTTCGGGATCCATGTGATCCCGGTGCGCTATGCGTCGGCCCAGGCGCTGTCCGAGGTGCTGCGCCCGTTCGTCGGGCCGGGGCGGGTGTTTCGGGTCGATGCGGCGCGCAATCTTCTGATCTTCGCCGGCACCGGGCCGGAAGCCAAGGATCTGATCGACATGGTGCGGGTGTTCGATGTCGACTGGATGGCCGGCATGTCGTTCGCCCTGTTCCCGGTCCAGGTCGCCGACGCCAAGGCGGTGGTCAAGGATCTGGAAACGGTGTTTCTCCAGGAGGGTAAAAGCCCCCTTGCCGGTCTGGTCCGTTTCGTGCCGATCGAGCGCCTGAACGCCGTCCTGGTGATCTCTCCACAGCCGGCCTACATCGACAAGGCAGAAAGCTGGATCGAGCGCCTGGATCGCGGCGGCGAAGGAGCCGGGCGGCGCATCTTCGTCTATCACGTGCAGAACGGCCGTGCGAGCGACCTGGCCGAGGTTCTGAACAAGATTTTCGAAACCACCCAGGCCGCGAGCCAGGAGGTCGGCACCGGGCTTGCCCCCGGCCTCGAACCGGCCGCTATCGGCACCCCGCCGGCCTCGGGCAAACCGGACGAGGCCGCCGCCACTCAACCGCAGGCCGGTGCCGCGGCCGATCTGCGGGTTTCCGACACCACCGGGATCGGCACCATCAGCGAAAGCGGCAACATCCGGATCATCGCCGATGAACGCAACAACGCCCTGGTCATCCTGGCCACGACGGGCGAGTACCGGATGATCGAAGCAACCCTGAAACGCCTCGACATCACGCCGTTGCAGGTGCTGATCGAGGTGACCATTGCCGAAGTCACCCTCAACGACGATCTGCGCTACGGGTTGCAATGGTTTTTCAATTCCGGTGCCAGCAGCATCACCTTCAGCACCCTGTCGAGCGGTACCGTCTCCTCGGCGTTCCCCGGCTTCTCGTATGCCCTGTCGGCCGCCGATGCGCGCGTCATCCTCAATGCGCTGACGGAAATCACCGACGTGCGGGTGATCTCGTCGCCGCAGCTCATGGTTCTCGACAACCAGTCGGCGCGTCTTCAGGTCGGTGATGAGGTCCCGATCGCGACCCAGACGGCGGTCTCGGTCAGCGATCCCCAGGCACCGATCGTCAATTCGATCGAATTCCGCGACACCGGCGTCATCCTCGAGGTGACGCCGCGGGTCAACGCCGGCGGTCTGGTCACGCTCGAAGTCCTCCAGGAGGTCAGCGACGTGACCGAGACCACGACGTCGGATCTCAATTCGCCGACCATTCAGCAGCGCAGCATCAGAAGCACGGTCGCCGTGCAAAGCGGTGACACCGTGGCGCTGGGCGGCCTGATTCAGGATAGAAACGAGGAATCGACCAGCGGCCTGCCGCTGCTGTCGGATATTCCGATCTTCGGCAATCTGTTCAAATCGACCAGCAATGCCAAGCGGCGGACCGAGCTTCTGGTTCTGATCACTCCGCGGGTGGTGCGCGACCAGCGCGAAGCACAGGAAGTGACCGAAGAATTGCGTAAGCGGCTGACCGGCATTTCACCGCTTGAGACGAAGATCAAAACACCGCGATGACCCCTGTCATGCCGCGTGCCGGTGCCTATGCGCCGCACCGGGACCCGGACCGGTCCCGGCGCCGCGGCATTGCCCTGATCTCGGTCCTGTGGGTCCTCACCCTTCTGTCCTTGGTCGCGGCCAGCTTCACTCTGACCAGCCGCACCGAAATCAATCTGGCGCGCAACCTTGAAAGCAACGCCCGCGCCGAGGCGCTGGCCGATGCCGGGGTCTATGTCGCGCTTCAAGGATTGCTCGACGACGATCCCGAGCGGACCTGGCGCACCGACGGTACGGTCTACGGCTGGCGCTTCGCGGACGGCGAGATTCGCATCGCGCTCAGCGATGAAGGCGGCAAGATCGACCTCAATTTCGCCTCTTCGGATCTGTTGCGGCGTCTGTTTCTCGCCGCTGGCGAAGACGAGGCGCGCGCGGCGGCGCTGGCCGATGCGGTGGTCGATTTTCGTGACCCGAACGATCTGCGCCATCTCAACGGGGCGGAAGACTTCGATTACCGTGCCGCCGGCATGGCCTACGGGGCCAAGGACGGGCCCTTCGATGCGGTCGAGGAACTGCGTCAGGTTCTT
>RFLL01000309.1 GCA_003693905.1 Alphaproteobacteria bacterium | reverse complement strand
GGTGATGCCGACGCGGTTGACGATGTCGTTGGTCATGACCGTTGCGATGATCTCGCGACGCAGACGATGCTGCGCGATCCAGTCGGCAAAACGTTCCTGCAGAGGCGTCGGGAAATAGGACAGCAGCTCGTGTTCCGTGTCCGGGTCGTCGGGCAGGTCGGACGACAACAGCTCGTCGTAGAGCGTGATCTTGGCGTAGGCGAGCAGCACCGCCAGTTCGGGCCGGGTCAGGCCGATACCCATGGCCTGACGCTCGGCGATGGTTTCGTCGTCGGGCAGAAATTCGATCGCACGGTCGAGCCGCCCCGATTTTTCCAGCACGCGCATGTAGCGGGCCAGACGATCGAGAATATGGGCGCCGAGCGCGCTGGAAACCGATAGCGACTGCGTTTGCAGATAGTTGTCGCGCAGGACCAGCGCCGCCACTTCGTCGGTCATGTCGACCAGCAGCTTGTTGCGCTGCTTGCGCGTCATGTCGCCGGCGGCTTCGACAGCGCCGAGCAGAATCTTGATGTTGACCTCGTGGTCGGAGCAGTCGACCCCGGCCGAATTGTCGATGAAGTCGGTGTTGAGACGCCCGCCGGCCAGCGCGTATTCGATCCGCGCACGCTGGGTCATGCCCAGGTTGGCACCTTCGCCGATCACCTTGCAGCGCAATTCGCCGGCATTGACGCGCACCGCGTCGTTGCTGCGGTCGCCGGCATCGAGATGCGATTCGTGCCCGGCCTTGACGTAGGTGCCGATGCCGCCGAACCACAGCAGCTCGACATCGGCCTTGAGCATGGCCCGGATCAGTTCGTTCGGCGTCAGCCGGTCTTCCGTGATGCCGAACAGCTTTTTCATCTCCGGCGTCGGCTTGATCGACTTCGCCTTGCGATCGAACACACCGCCGCCTTTCGAGATCAGCTTGGCGTCGTAATCGCTCCATGCCGAACGCGGCAGATCGAACAGGCGCTTGCGCTCGGCCCAGCTCGTCTCCGGGTCGGGATCGGGGTCGACGAAAATGTGCAGGTGATTGAACGCGCCGACCAGTTTGATTCTGCGCGACAGCAGCATGCCATTGCCGAATACGTCGCCCGACATGTCGCCGACGCCGATCACGGTGAAGGTCTCGTTCTGGATGTCCTTGCCGATTTCGCGGAAATGGCGCTTGACCCCCTCCCAGGCGCCGCGCGCCGTGATGCCCATCTTCTTGTGGTCGTAGCCGGCCGAACCGCCAGAGGCGAAGGCATCGTCGAGCCAGAACCCGTAGGCTGCGGAAACTTCGTTGGCGATGTCGGAAAACGTCGCCGTGCCCTTGTCGGCGGCAACCACCAGATAGGGGTCGTCGCCGTCGCGCCGGACCGTGCGCGGCGGCGGCACCACCTTGCCGTCCTTCAGGTTGTCGGTGAGATCGAGCAGACCGGAGATGAAGGTCTTGTAGCAGGCGATGCCTTCTTCGAGCAGCGCATCGCGCCCGGCGGCCGGCGCCGGCGGGCGCTTGACGACGAACCCGCCCTTCGAGCCGACCGGCACGATGACCGCGTTCTTGACCTGCTGCGCCTTGGCCAGACCGAGGATCTCGGTGCGGAAATCTTCGCGCCGGTCGGACCAGCGCAGGCCCCCGCGCGCGACCATGCCGAAGCGCAGGTGCACCCCTTCGACCCGCGGGCTGTAGACGAAGATCTCGCGAAACGGCTTGGGCAGGGGCAGTTCTTCAAGGTTGCGCGAATCGAACTTGATCGCCAGGTACGCCTTGGACCCGCCGTCCGGGGCCCTCTGCGCAAAGTTGGTGCGTACGGTGCTCTGGATCGCGTTGAGGAAACGCCGGATGATGCGATCCTCGTCGAGGTTGCTGACCGCTTCCAGCGCTTCTTCGATCGCGGCGACGATTTTCTTCGCCGCGGCTTCGCGCGCTTGCGCATCCGCGTTCAACGCATCGGCGCCGAACAGGGCCAGAAAAAGATCGACCAGCCGGCGCGCGATGTGCGGATTGCGCGCCAGCGTCTGTTCCATGTACGCCTGGCTGAAAGGGATCGCCGCCTGGCGCAGGTACTTGCAATAGGCGCGCAGGATCATGACCTCGCGCGCCCGCAGGCCGGCCAGAAGAACCAGACGGTTGAAGCCGTCGTTCTCGATCGTGCCGTGCCAGACCTCGGCGAACGTTTCGTGGAAGGCGTCGCGGATGGCGCCGACCTCGACCGCGACCTCGCTTTCGATGCGCATCAGGAAGTCGTGCATCCACACCGCGCCGTCGATCCCGGCGGGACGGATTTCGAACGGCACTTCGCTGATGACCTTGAGGCCCATGTTTTCGAGCATCGGCAGCACGTCGGACAACGGCACCTGGGTGCCGCGGACATAGAGCTTGAACCGCAGCTCGTTTTCGGCCGCTTCGATCGGGCGATAGAGGTTCATCGCCAGATCGCCCCTGGCGAGGGCTTCTTCGATCCGGGCGACGTCGAAAACGGCGGCTTGTTCGTTGAAGCGTTCGAGATAGGCAGCGGGAAACGCGCGGGCATAGCGATGCAGCAGACGCAGGCCCTTTTCTTCACCGCAATCCTCGATCAACGCCTGACGCAGGCGGTCGGCCCAGGAGCGGCCGGCTTCGACCAGCTTGCGCTCCAGTTCCTCGACCGAAACATCGGGGATGCGCCCCGGTGTGGTCTTGATGATGATGTGCAGGCGCGCCAGTGCCGCATCGCTCAGATTGGTGGTGTAGGCCGCCACCGAGCCTTGATAGGCCTCGGCCAGGATGCTCTGGAACTTGAGCCGCAGATTGGTGTCGTAGCGATCGCGCGGCACGAACACGAGGCACGATACGAACCGCTCGAAGCGGTCGCGGCGCACGAACAAGGCGATGCGCTGGCGCTCCTGCAGGTGCAGGATCCCCATCGCCGTCTCGTAGATTTCGTCCTCGGTGGCCTGGAACAGCTCGTCGCGCGGATAGGTCTCCAGGATGTGCAACAGGGCCTTGCCGTCGTGGCTTTCGGGCGCAAACCCGGCGCGGGCGAACACCCGGTCGATCTTCTGCCGCAGCAGAGGGATGGCGCGCGGCGAACGGGAATAGGCGACCGAGGTGAACAGACCGATGAACAGGCGTTCGCCGGTCACCCGGCCCCGGTCGTCGAACGATTTGATCGCCACGGTATCCATGTGCACCGGCCGGTGCACGGTCGAGCGGCGATTGGCCTTGGTCACGCGCAGCAGCTCCGGCTGCTTGACGAAGTCCTGCACATCGGGCGGCAGGCTGCCGAGATTGCGCAGACCGTCGAAGACCGAAACTTCTGGTGAACGCAGGATGCCGGCGCCGCTATCGGGCAGGACCCGGGCCACGGCCACGCCGCCTTCTTCCTCGAAGCGGTATTCGCGGTAGCCGAGATAGGTGAAGTGGTCGTCGTCGAGCCATTTCAGGAAGGCGATGCCTTCGGAGATTTCATCGCCCGGCAGCGGCGGCGGTGCGGTTTCCAGATCGGCGATGATCTGCTGCATGCGCGCGCGCATCGCCGGCCAGTCCTCGACCGCGGCGCGCACGTCGACCAGGACGGACTCGAGCGTGGTCCGGATTTCCGCGTGGCGCTCGCTCGGCTGCTCGCTGATCTGGACGTGCATGAACGATTCGCCGATCGCCCCTTCGGGTCGCGGCCCCGGATCGCACAGGCGTACCAGCCGCCCGGCGTTGTCACGCACCAGCGACAGAATCGGATGGATGACCAGGTGGACCTCGGCTTCGAGGCGTTCCAGCGCCGCCGTCACCGAATCGACCAGAAACGGCATGTCGTCGTTGATGATCTCGACCACCGTATGCGACGACTTCCAGCCGTGCTCTTCGGGCCGCGGATTGTAGACCCGGATCTTGGCCACCCCGGGCTTGCGCTTGCGGCCCAGATTCCACATCGACAGGGCGGCGCCGTAGAGGTTATCGGGCGATTCGCCGGCGATGTCGTCGGGCGGTACGTGGGCATAGAACTGGCGCAGAAAGCGTTCGGCCTCGAGCGCGCGCTCGGGGTCGAGACGCCGGTGCGCGATTTCGACTACGCGCCCGATCAATTCCTCTTTGCGCTTGTGATCCTTCGTCGCCATCGTCGCTGAGTCCCCCCATTGCCCCACGGCCCGCGGCTGCCGTGCCTGACGTTCCGGCAACCTAGCACGTCAACCTGACTGATTCGTTGCCGAAGGTTGATCGCCGAGTTGTCTCTCTCCCGCGATTGGCGATCCCGATGCGACCGGATCCGGCGACGCGCTCAGTCCTGGTTCGGGCGCGGCGGCACCCGTCCGCGCAGCAGCCGTCTCATCATGCGCGCCGCGTTGCGCCGCTCGATCTCGGCCGGGGACAGATCCTCCTCCGGCGGCGAAGAGAGCGACGAAGAAGAGAAGGGGGCGCCTTGCGACACGGCGGCGGCATCGCGATCGCGCTCCACATCGCGCAGCGCCGCACCGATATCGCGCAGGATGTCGGCCAGCTCCTGCGCCTTGGGCGCCGGTCCCTCCTCGGCCGCCCCGGCGGCAGGGGTCGGCGGCGGCGGGGAAGGTGCCACCCCTGCCGACGGCGGTGCCGGCACCGGACGGGTGGGCGGCGCAACGGCCCCGGGCGCCGCAGGCTCGGGACTCGTTTCGTTTCCGGAAAGGTCTGCCGAAGGCGGGGACGAGCCGGGATGGAGCGGGGGCGGCGGACCCGTTCCGGGGCCGGCACGATCCGGCTCTGTCGTTTCGGGTGCGTAACGCAATGGCGAACCATCGTCAGGCGGCGCCGTGTGCGGCGGCGTCTGTGGATGGTGGGTGGCCGCACGCAGAACCACCCGGAACGGATCGCCGTCAGCGCCTTCCTGCGGGCTCCCGGACGCCGTGTCTTCGGCCCGGGAGGCCTCGGGGCGCGTTTGCGCAGCCTCGGGTTGTGCCACTCGTCCGGTTTGTTCGCCTTGTTCGGTCCGGGCGTCGACGCGAGTCGCGGGGGCGCTCAGAACCGGGCGCCGGGTCAGATGTTCGAGTATTTCCTGAAGCTGCTGGCGCAGGCTCTGTTCCTGCTGGCGCAGAACCTGTTCGCGTTGCAGCAGCTCGCGCAGATGGCGCATTTCCGCGAACTGCTCGTCGAGGCGGCGGTTGAGGCGTTCGTTTTCGTGAACCAGACGGTCGAGTTCGACCTTCTGGAACTCCACCACCACGTCGAGCGCGCGCGTCACCGCGGGCACGCCGGCATCATGGACACCGGCCTCATGCCTACCGGCCGCATGGCGGCGCGATGTTCGCTTTGTCGGGCTCGGGGATGTTCGTTCGCGCGCAACCGGTTCG
>RFLL01000028.1 GCA_003693905.1 Alphaproteobacteria bacterium | reverse complement strand
TTCTGCAATCACGCCCATGTCGTGGGTGACCAGCATGACCGCGGTGCCGTGCTCGCGGCTGAGCTGTTTGAGCAGAGTGATGATCTGCGCCTGTACGGAGACGTCGAGCGCCGTCGTCGGCTCGTCGGCGATGACCAGGCGCGGGTTGGCGCACAACGCCAGCGCAATCACCACGCGCTGGCGCATGCCGCCGGAAAACTGGTGTGGATAGGCGTCGATGCGCCGCTCCGCCGCCGGGATGCCGACCTCGACCAGAAGCTCGATGGCGCGCCGGCGCGCCGCGGCCGCGGACATCTCGGTATGGGTCTGGATCGTCTCGACCAGTTGCCGGCCGATGGTATAGAGCGGGTTCAGGCTGGTCAGCGGATCCTGAAAGATGGCGCCGATCTTCTTGCCGCGAATGCGGCGCATCTGCTCGTAGGGCAGGTCGTCGATCCGCCGTCCTTCCAGGGTGATGCGCCCACCGGCGATGCGCCCCGGCGGATCCAGCAGTCCGATGATCGACATCCCGGTGATCGATTTGCCGGCCCCGGATTCGCCGACGACGCCCAGGATTTCTCCTTCGTTGATCTCGAAGGACACATCGTCGATCGCGACCAGAGTTCCGCGCCGGGTCGGAAATTCGACCCGCAGATGCTCTACGCTCAACAGCGGTGACGCCATCCGTCGTTTTTCCACATCGTTTGCATTGCAGCGTCTGCGAAACCGGCCGGTCGTCGCGCACCGTGCATGCAACAACCGGCCGTGCGCACGACCGGTACGCACGGGGGTTATTGATGGCAGATTGCGTCGTCCGTGCCAAGGGAACGGCGGACGGATCGGTCCGTGCAAGAATGATTGCGGCGGCCGTGCGTTGTCGTGAAGTTGGGCCGTTTGGTTGTCATGCCGATGATTACCTCTGCCCGTGCGCAAAATTTGTCGTCATGCTGAGTCGGCAAGCAAAAAAACGGGCCCATTTTATCGGTCGGTATATTTTAGATGTTTTTTATTGTGCATTATGTATTTTCGCATTGAAGATTCGGAATAATTGGAAAATTTTTCTCTTGATTTTATGAGTTTTATTGACCCCAATTGAGTAATTGGCGTGCAAATATGTTGGGTGAAAGGGTGTGTCGGGATACTCGAAATGCAGTGGCCCAATGGTTTCGACCCAATGGTTTCCGGCGTAAGCGGCTTCTAGGGGTGTGCCGGGTTGCCAATGACCGTCGTTTAACCATCGAGTTCGCTGGGACTCCGACCAGGACTCAAAAACGGGCGCGCCCGAAGGGAATATAGCCGCGACGCTGTGGTGCCGAACTTTTGCTACAGCGTGGGCGGCTCGGTCTAGGGACGTGGTCATGGCTGCGTACGTGAGCAGGGCGGGGCAGAGGCAGAAAACCCGACAGTCGTCATTGAGGGGATGACCTGCCATCGCCGACGCACAGGCCCAAGGCTATCGATCGACCAGGGCTCTGCGGCAAGAACGAGCCGGCATCAAGCAACGCGCCGCCAAGAACGCCGAGCACGGAGGCGGATCGGCGAGTCGCAGCCGTGCGGGAGGGAACCGCGATCCGCCGGTCAAGCGCCCGAGGCGAACATCGGCTGTGACCAATCCCAAGCCGTTCACCACCGCGCGGGTCGTCGCGCGGGCCGGCCGGCAGCGCAATTTTGCCGCGTAAGCGAAGCGGCGGATCGAGGCATGCTCCCGCACGGCCGCAGCTACATGTGATTTCCGACTTGGAAGTCCAGCAGCTCGAAGGTCATCTTACCGTTCACGTCGTACTTCTTGACGGCCCCATCCAGGATCAGGAGCGTCACGCAGCGCAGCCGCCCCTTGTCCTTGGTGATCGAGAGGCAAACCCGATCGTCGTCGGTGATGCCGTAATAGCCGGTGTCCGACCAATCCCCGCCGATCAGCTTTCCGGAGAGCACGTTGTCCGTTCCGTAATAAAACAGGAACCGCTTGTCTCCGGATCTTGCGGTGACAGTCTTGCCGACGAGCAGATGAGCAATCTCGTCGGCGCTCAGTTGCCGCGCGCCGGCCTCAAGGGCCTTCTGCATTGCCGTTTCAGCCGCAGCACCGATCGGCGAGGCGGCCAGTGCCGCAAAGACAAGGATCCCGCTCAAAGACGTTTTGCCAAGCATGATGATGTCCTCCTGTTGAACTACCGGCAGAGCTTGCATGTCTGCCGAACGGCCAAATCTAGGCCAAGGGCGTGATGGGATTGGGGTTGGTTGCCGCGACAGAATCGTGAAAACGTGAGTTTATGGGGTATGTTTGTATAGTTATGCTGCAAAAATGCGGACTGGCGGCGTGAGCTCTTCATGGCGGACTTGAGCGTCAGGCTGTTCGGCGGCTTCGAGGTGCGCCGGAGCGCCGGACCTTCCATCGTGTTCCCGACGAGGAAGGCGAGGGCCTTGGTCGCGCTCCTTGCCCGACACCCCGGGCAGCTTCAGACGCGCGAGGCGCTGGCCGCTATTCTCTGGCCGAACAGCGCCGAGCCGGAGGCGCACGGTAGTCTACGTCAGGCGCTGAAACTGGTGCGCCGAGCGATCGAAGATCGGGACCAGGGGGTCATCGTCAGCGAAGGCGATGCGCTTGTGCTCAAACCCGCGGCCGTCGAGGTCGACGTCGATTGCTTCGAACAGTTGTATGAAGCGGGGACATGGCAAGCACTTGAGAATGCAGCCGAACTCTACCGGGGGGACTTTCTGCAAGGGGCCAACCTTGCCGATGGGCCTTTTGCCGACTGGGCGCTGGTTGAGCGACAGCGCTTGCACGAGCATGCCCTTGAAGTCTTCTCCAAACTGCTCGCTCATCGGCTGGATGCGGGCGAAACCCAGCTGGCCGTTGACGCTGCGCTACGGCTGCTCGCCTTCGATCCACTGGAGGAGACGGTTCACAGGCAACTGATGCAGATCTATCTGGAGCAGGGGCGACGTGGGGCGGCGATCGAGCAGTACCGACTTTGCAGAGCCATATTGGAGCGCGAGCTCGGCGTTCAGCCGGAACCAGAAACAGAAGGGCTCTATCAGGAGATCTGTCGCCATCGTTCACAGGTTGGGGCCCCCGCGATCGATCTTGGGCCTCCTGTCGAGCCGGCAGCGCCACCCTCGCTAGCGGAGGACGCGATCCCAGCACAACCTGACATCCGCGCGGTGGCCGAGACCGACTGCCTCGGACCGGACGACGAAGTCGACGCTCCGGGCAGGGCGTCCCACGCACCGCCCCGTCGCCGTGCCCGGGTCTGGGCGGGGGTAGCTATTCCGATCCTCGTCCTCGTGATTTTGGGCACAGCGTGGTGGCTCGACGAAGGCGAGGTTTTCCAGGCCTCGCCGCAGCTTCCGACTAAACCCTCAATCGCCGTATTGCCGTTCGAAAATCTCTCTGGCGATCCAGACCAGGACTATTTCGCCGATGCTTTCACGGAGGACCTGATTACGGACCTATCCCGCATCCGGGACGCTTTCGTCATCGCGCGTCGCACCTCGTTTACGTTCAAGGGAAAAGCGGTGGGCGTGAAGGAGGTGGCCGCTGATCTGGGCGTCCGATACGTCCTTGAAGGGAGTGTCCGCCGGTCTGGTGGTCAAGTCCGCATCAATGCACAGCTCATCGATGGTCAAACCGGCAGTCACGTCTGGTCGGACCGGTACGATCGCGCCTTAACGGACGTGTTCTCGGTTCAGAACAACGTGACGGGGCAGATCGCTGCGATTCTGAAAGCTGAGCTTCGAAGGGCCGAAAGCCAAAGACAGGTACCGACGGCAGGCCTCAAGGCCTGGGACTATGCATTGCGAGGCAATGTGCTTCTGTTCAACCCCACAGGCGCGAAGGATTTTCAGGATGCGAAGGCTCTGTTGGACAAGGCCCTCCAGCTTGATCCCACGATCGCCTTGGCGTGGAGCGGCTTGGCGTTTGTCCATTACGCGGCGAGCTTGCGCCCCATACCCGGCGTTTCGGTTCCGAACTCGAAAGATTTATCCCTCAAAGCGGCACAGAAGGCGGTATCGCTCGATCCGAAGAACGCCGAAGGGCATTGGATAATCGGAGTAGGATATGACCGGAACGGTCAACCGGAACGGGGTTTGGCGTCGTGTGACGTCGCAATGGATCTCAATCCCAACAACGATTGTGCCTACGTGTGTGCCGGCTTGACGAACATGGCATTGGGAAAGCCGACCGAGGCCTTGCCGTACTTTCAGCACTCGCTTCGGCTAAACCCAAGATTCCGGCCGTTCGTGAAATATACCTATATGGGGCTCGCGTATTTGCAAAGCGGACAAGATGTGGAAGCCATAGATGTGCTCAACCGCGCCATCACAGGTTCGCCCAATGATCCGCTAGCAAACTTTGCCTTGACGTCGGCGCTTGCCTTGGTCGGCCGAGTGGAGGAGGCCCGTGTCGCGCTCGAAAAATCCATGACGCAGGCCTACAGCGACCGAACCACCATCGAGACGCTGCGTGCCAGCTACTCCTGGATGGGCCCGGGCTTTGAACGCGTACTCGAAGGCCTCCGTCTCGCTGGCATGCCTGAGCAGTAATCCGGCCATTCCGACCCGGCACCAACCTGGCGCAATATGTCGTGGGACGACGCGTTTGTATGACCGCGTTGTGACGCCGACCGGCCGTTCCAATCAACGATGGCAAAGCGAACTTTCCACGCAAAGCCGAATTACAAAGCGGAACATGGCCGGCGGGAGAAGGCGCGTTCACGCCTCGTGACCGGCAGTTAGCAGGATGGGCGGAGATAAGGGCGATCCCGCGCGAGCAGAGGACCGCCCTTGGTCGCGCGACCGGCCGGAGATCAGCTATCTACGCCGCAGCGCCGCACCGGGATGCGCCGTGCCTTGGCCTTGTCGAGGGCGGCCCGGATGCGGACGTGGTCTTGATAGTCGACGCCGCCGGTGAAGAGGATGCGCTCGCCCTCGGGCAGATAGACCTCGGTCTCGGCCCGGCGCTTGGCGTTGATCCGGCGCTTGACGTTGATGAAGTCGCGACTGTCGATGACGGCGGCGGTCATGGCACGGTGATTGACCTTGGAGCCCGAATACGGCTTCCAGGGTGAGCCGGTGCGCATCTCGAACAGCTCGCCCGCATGGTCGCGCATGAACCCGAAGGCGTTGCGCCGCTCGATGAGCGTCAGTCCTTGGTCGATCAGGCGTTCGAACTCGACCGACCTGACCTCGGAGCCGTCCTGCTCGCGCTGCACCCGGTCGATCTTGCGATGGAAGAGATTGACGAAGGACCAGAGCAGGTCGGCGAGATTATCCTCGAGGCGGGTCTCGCCGAATGTCTGCCCGAGGATGTCGAAGATGTCGTTCAGCGCTGCCTCGCAGGCATGGGCCTTCGGCAGGGGCCGGTGATCCGGTCAACCTAGCCGCGCGCCTGGAAGGACAGACCAAGATCTACGATGTGCCGATCGTTCTCGGGGCGGTTACCGCGGCCCGGGTTGCGAGCCGGTTTGCGCTGCTCGAGATCGACCTGATCCGGGTGCGTGGCAAGGTGAAGCCGGAACGCATCTTCGCCCTGCTGGGTGATGCGGTGCTGGCCGGGCAGGACGACGTGCGCACGCTGATGACAGAGGTTGCGACGATGTTGGCCTGCTACCAGGCACGGGACTGGGCCGGGCCGATGCTGCGCTGAGGGCATGTCGCACGTGCGATGCGGCCGCGCATCTCAGCTTCGAGGGCTTCTTGGCTCTCTACGCGGTCCGCATCGCCGCCTTTCGCGCCAACCCGCCGCCGGCGGACTGGGACGGCGTTTACGAGGCGCCGTCCAAGTAGACGCGTTTTCCGTTCAGGCGGCCGTGGCTCAACGGCAGAAATACCGGCCCCTCAGGCGCCGAGTGCCGCGTCGATGGTGCGCAGCAACGCCCCGTCGGCCAGCAGCGTCGCTTCCAGATGCATGATGTCGGCGCTCAAGGGGCGGTCGTCGTCAAGCGGCGGGACCACCCGGCGCACCGCGGCGTGGATCGCGGCCGTTGCGAACCCCAGACGCACGGGCCCGCGCAGGTCGACCGCCTGAGCCGCAATCATCAGCTCTACCGCCAGCACCAAGCGCAGCCGCTGGACGATCTGCGCCAGCTTGTGCACGGCCAGAGGCGCATGGGTCATGTGATCCTCGACCCCGTCGGCCGATACGCTCGTGCCGCCGCGCACCGGCAGGGCCAGGTGTTCGATTTCGGCGACCAGCGCTTCGACCGGCTTCAGCGCCGGGGCAAAGCCGGAGCGGGTGGTGCCGCGCGGTGACAGGGTCGCCGGCAGGTCGCTGAGAGGCGCGCTCAGCAACTTCGACGCGCGGGCCAGAGCAAGGTGGGCGACTTGGGCACAGGCCTGAGAGAGGGCGTCGAACGCGATGGCGACGAGCGGGGTGTGAAAATTGGCCGTCGACAGGATCGTACCGCCGCCGAGCGCGCCTTCTTCGGGCAGCACCACCGGATTGGACGAATCGCCGTTGAGCTCGGCCGCCAGCGCCGGCTCGGCAAACGCGATGGCGGCACGCAGCGCCCCGTGCACCGGCGCGATGCAGCGCAGACTGAGCGGATCCTGGAGGCGTCGTGCCGCTCCCGGCTCGCACAGGGCACCGCCGGCCAGAAGGGCGCGGATCGCCGCCGCCGCTTCGCCCTGTCC
>RFLL01000308.1 GCA_003693905.1 Alphaproteobacteria bacterium | reverse complement strand
GGTCAATCGTCTGGGCGACGAAACCAGCCCCTACCTGTTGCAGCACAAGGACAATCCCGTCGCCTGGCAGCCCTGGGGGCCGGAGGCGTTTGCCGCCGCCCGGGCAGCCAACAAGCCGGTACTGCTGTCGATCGGCTACGCCGCCTGCCACTGGTGCCATGTCATGGCCCACGAATGCTTCGAAAACGAAGCCATCGCCCGACGCATGAACGAACTCTTCGTCAACATCAAGGTCGATCGCGAGGAGCGCCCCGACGTCGACACCATCTATCAGCATGCCCTGGCGCTTCTGGGCGAACAGGGCGGCTGGCCGCTGACCATGTTTCTGACCCCGGACGGCAAGCCGTTCTGGGGCGGCACCTATTTTCCGCCCGAACCGCGTTTCGGCCGGCCCGGGTTCGTGCAGGTGCTGGAAGCGATCGCCGAGGTCTATGCCAGAGATCCCGCGCGCGTGGCCAGGAACGTCGCCGCCCTCGAGGGGGCTCTGGCCAGGTTGTCGACCAGCACCCGCGGCCGCGACATTGCGCCCGAGATCGCGACCCGGGTCGCGGCCCATCTGGCACGCGCCGTCGATCCGGTCAACGGCGGCATCGGCCCGGCGCCGAAATTTCCCCAGGTCCCGGCTCTCAAGCTGATGTGGCGCGAGGCCTTGCGCAGTGATCTGTCCGAGGCGCGCAACAGCGTCGAGCTGACCCTGACCCGGATGTGCCAGGGCGGCATCTACGACCACCTGGGCGGCGGCTTTGCCCGTTATGCGGTCGACGAGCGCTGGCTGGTGCCGCACTTCGAGAAGATGCTCTACGACAACGCCCAGATGATCGACATCCTGACCTGGGCTTGGCAGGAAACGCGCAATCCCCTCCATGCGGCGCGGGTGCGCGAGACCATCGGCTGGATTCTGCGCGAGATGATGGCTGAAGACGGCGAAGGCGCCCCATGCGGCGCCTTCGCCAGTTCGCTCGATGCCGACAGCGAAGGCGAAGAGGGCCGCTTCTATACCTGGAGCGAGGGCGAAATCGACACCGTGCTCGGCCCCGATGCACCCGCGTTCAAGCGCATCTATGATGTCACTCCCGGCGGCAACTGGGAAGGACGCACGATCCTCAACCGCATCGCCCATCCCGAACTCGGCCCGCCGGAGCACGAGGCGCACTTGGCCGCCTGCCGCGAGAAGCTGTTCGCCGCCCGGGCGACGCGGGTGCGCCCGGGCTGGGACGACAAGGTGCTGGCCGACTGGAACGGCCTGGCCATTGCCGCCCTCGCCCATGCGGCGATGGCGTTCGGCGAGCCCGGATGGCTGCGGGCGGCCGAGCGCGCCTTCGCCTTCGTCGTGGCAGAAATGACGAAGGACGGGCGCCTGCGCCACGCCTGGCGCCGCGGCCGGCTGGCGCCTCACCCGGCCCTGCTCGACGATTACGCCAACATGGCCGCCGCGGCGCTAGCCCTCGGCGAGGCGACCGGCGAGCGCACCTGCATCGAGCAGGCCGCCGCCTGGGTCGAAATTCTCGACCGCCATTACTGGGACGGCGACAACGGCGGCTATCATCTCAGCGCCGATGATGCCGATGATCTGATCGTGCGCACCAAAACGGCCTACGATCAGGCGACTCCGGCCGGTAACGGCACCATGGTCGAAGTGCTGGTCCGTCTCTACCATCTGAGCGGCGAAGCAGCCTACCGCGACCGGGCTCAAGCGGTGATCGAGGCCTTTGCCGGGGAAGTGCACCACAACGCCCTGGCGCTGACGACGCTGCTCGGCAATACGGTGCTGCTGCGCGAGGCGGTACAGGTGGTCATCGTCGGCGATCCGACGGAACCGCGGACGCACGACCTGGTCACCGCCGCCTACGGCGTCTGCCAGCCCCAGCGCATCGTTCAGATCATGACACCGGATATGACGTTGCCGCCGTCGCACCCGGCTCACGGCAAGGGCCTCGTCGACGGCCGGCCGGCCGCCTACGTCTGTCACGGACCGACATGTTCGCTGCCGGTCCAGGATCCCGAGGCGTTGCGCACCGCCGTGCGCGGGCGCGCCACCGGGCGGCAGTGATGTCAGCCGGCCGGCCCGCAGGCGCAAGCGCAATCACGGTGTTCGACTCACCGCTCGGCCCTCTCATGCTCGGTGTCCGCGACGGCGCCGTGGTGCGCCTGAGCTGGGTTGAGCCCGGCACGATACCCCCTCCCTCCGGTGCGCCCGGCCGCGTCGAGGCGGCGGTGATCGCGCGCGTGCGCGCCCAGCTCGATGAATACTTCGCCGGCGAGCGGCACGTCTTCGATCTGCCCCTGGCACCGGCCGGTGGCTCTTTGCAACAGGCCGTGTGCGCGGCGATGCGCGCCATTCCCTATGGTCAGACGCGCACCTACGGCGATCTCGCCGCGATCCTCGGCGCACCGCCGCAGGCCATTGGTCAGGCGTGCGGCGCCAATCCGATCCCGATCCTCATCCCCTGTCACCGGGTGGTCGCCGCCCACGGCCGCCTAGGCGGGTTCTCCGGCGGCCGCGGCGCCGAAACCAAACTTGCCCTGCTGCGCCTGGAAGGGGCCATCCTGCTCTAGTGCCCGGCCCCGGCGGCCCGACCCGCGTGGAACCATGACAAGGAGGTACCGGGCGCGCTACCATTGCCGCGAGAGGCGGCCGGCGCGGGAGAAAACTCCGTCCGCGCCCCGGTTCTGCCATCGACAAGGCGCATCCGCGGACTGCCGCCACCATCACCCAGGGGGAAACAGACATGTCCGACATCACGATTCAGGGGCCCGACGGAAGTTTCGGCGCCTACCTCGCTCTGCCAGCGACGACCCCGGCGCCCGGCGTCGTCGTGGCGCAGGAGATTTTTGGCGTCAACCAGGTCATGCGCGACATCTGCGACTGGCTGGCCGGCGCCGGTTTCGTCGCCTGCTGTCCGGATCTGTTCTGGCGCATCGAACCGGGCATCCAGTTGACCGACAAGACCGAAGCCGAATGGCAGCGCGCCTTCGAGCTGTTCAACGCCTTTGACGTCGACAAGGGCGTCGTCGATCTTCAGGCCACGCTCGGCCATCTGCGCGGGCACGAGGCGTGCACCGGCAAGGTCGGCGACGTCGGCTATTGCCTGGGGGGCAAGATGGCCTTCCTGATGGCGACGCGCACCGATGCCGACTGCTCGGTTAGCTATTACGGTGTCGGTCTCGATGCGCTCGTGGGCGAGGCCGGCAACATCACCCGGCCGCTGCTGCTGCACATCGCCGCCAACGACCGCTTCGTGCCGCCTGAAGCGCAGGAAAAGATCAAGACGGCGCTGGCCGGCAATCCCAACGTCACCATCCACGTCTATGAAGGCCAGGACCATGCCTTTGCCCGCGTCGGCGGCGAGCACTATGACGAGGCGGCGGCCAACCTTGCCAACGCCCGCACCCTCGACTTCTTGAAAAGGAACCTCGCCTCATGACCAAGGCCATTCGCATCCACAAACCCGGCGGTCCCGAAGCCCTGGTCTGGGAGGACGTCGAGGTCGGCGAGCCCGGCCCCGGCGAGGTCCGCATTCGCCACACCGCCATCGGCCTCAACTTCATCGACGTCTATCACCGCACCGGGCTCTATCCGCTGGAGTATCCGAGCGGCCTGGGCATGGAGGCCGCCGGCGTGGTCGAGGCGGTCGGCGAAGGGGTGCGCGACCTGCGGCCGGGCGACCGGGTCGCCTATGCTTCGCCGCCGGTCGGCGCCTACGCCGAAGCGCGCTTGATGCCCGCCGATCGCGTGGTGCGCCTGCCCGACGAAATCGACGACAGGACGGCGGCGGCGATGATGCTGCAGGGCATGACCGTGCAGTATCTGATCCGCCGCACCTACCGGGTTCAGAAGGGCGATACCGTGCTGTTCCATGCCGCCGCCGGCGGCGTCGGGCTGATCGCCTGCCAGTGGCTCAAGCACCTGGGGGCCACGGTGATCGGCACCGTCGGCTCGGCGGCCAAGGCGGAACTGGCCAGGGCCCATGGCTGCACCCATGCGATCAACTATCGCGAAGAGGACTTCGTGGCCCGGGTCAAGGAGTTGACCGGCGGTGAAGGTGTCCCCGTGGTCTATGATTCGGTCGGCAGGGATACCTTCGACGGGTCGTTGCAGTGCCTGCGCCCGCTTGGCCTGATGGTTTCGTTCGGCAACGCTTCGGGCCCGGTGCCGCCGTTCGATCTCGGCCGCCTGGCGCAGCTCGGCTCGCTCTACATCACGCGTCCGACGCTGATGACCTATACCGCCAAGCGCGAAGACCTGGTGGCCAGCGCCAACGAGCTGTTTCAGGTCGTCCTCTCCGGTGCGGTCAAGATCGAGATCAACCAGACCTATCCGCTGAAGGACGCCGCCCAGGCGCACCGTGATCTGGAGGCGCGCAGGACCACCGGCTCGACCATCCTGCTGCCGTAGCGTCGGCGGGTCTGGCCGTGAAAAGAAAAAGGGCGGCCGCCGGATGCGGTCGCCCTTTCCGTTTCGTTGCCGACGTTCGTGCCTACTGATTCATCGAATCGAAGAACTCGGCATTCGATTTGGTCTGCTTCAGCTTGTCGACCAGGAACTCGATCGAATCGCTGGACCCCATCGGCATGAGGATGCGCCTGAGCACCCACATTTTGGACAGAATCGCCTTGTCGACCAGAAGCTCCTCCTTCCGAGTGCCCGATTTGCCGATGTCGATCGCCGGCCACGTCCGCTTGTCGGCGAGCTTGCGGTCGAGCACGATCTCTGAGTTGCCGGTACCCTTGAACTCCTCGAAGATGACCTCGTCCATGCGGCTGCCCGTCTCGATGAGCGCCGTGG
>RFLL01000307.1 GCA_003693905.1 Alphaproteobacteria bacterium | reverse complement strand
CGCCGCCAGCATCACTCCCGCGGCGGCGCCGAGCAGGGCATCCTCCCACGCTGGCGCCGGGCGGCGCAGGAAGAATACCGGCACCGCCCCCAGCACGCTGCCCGAGCCGGCAATCAGGCTGACCACGCTGCCAAGCACGAACAGCGAGACCCCGCCTGCCGTCTGCTCCGCCGCCGTCGTCGTGGCGACATCCATGGTCCGTCTCCCCGCTTGCCCGTGATCACTCGTGGTCGTGTCGGGGATCAGGCAATCAGGCTGCGCAACATCCAGGCGGTCTTTTCGTGCACCGCGATGCGTTGGGTCAGAAGATCGGCCGTGACCTCGTCCCGGCCCTCTTCGGCCACCGGGAAGATCGCGCGTGCGGTCCGCGCCACGGTTTCGTGCCCGACGACGAGATCGCGCACCATGTCCTCGGCCGCCGGCACCCCCTCGGCTTCGGCAATCGAGGACAGCCGCGCGAAGGTGCCGTAGCTGCCGGGTGCCGGCAGCCCGAGAGCGCGGATGCGCTCGGCGATGTCATCGACCGCGGTGGCCAGTTCCGTGTACTGCATCTCGAACATGGTGTGCAGGGTCTGGAACATCGGCCCGATGACGTTCCAGTGATAGTTGTGGGTCTTCAGGTAGAGCGTATAGGTGTCTGCCAGCAGCCGGGACAGACCGTCGGCGATGGCTTGTCGCTGTGCCGCAGGAATGCCGATGTCGATGTCGGTGTTGATACCAATACCAGTGTTCATCAGGGTGCCCTTTCCATGATCCGCAGCCTCCGAGGTCCTTCCTCATCGGCCTTTGGAAGATATTCACATTCATACACAGTCAGTTCAAGGATTTTTTAGAACAATTCTAAAATATGATGCCGGCATCCGGCATCACCCGACGGAAGGCAGGCGGAAAGGCAGGAAGCGGGAGGGCCCGGCAGGCGCGGCAGCGCGTCTTGCAGGTCAGGATCCGGTGGTAAAGCGCAACCGCACCTTGCCCAGGGAGCCGAAGTCGGCGGTCAGATCATCGCCCGCCTCGGCATGGACGAACGGCGTGACGACGCCGGTGGTGACGATGTCGCCGGCCTTGAGCCCGCGCCCACCGCAGACATCCTGATCGGCCAGCCAGGCGAGCGCCGCCAGAGGGTGGCCGAGCGCATGGCCGCCGACGCCGCAGCCCACTTCCTCGTTGTTGCGACGGAAAGTCACGGCGTGCGTGGCCAGGTCGAAGCCATGCCAGTCCGCGGTGGCCGGCCCCAGGACCAGCGCCGCGTTGACCCCGTTGTCGGCGATCAGCGCCAGTGCCCCGGCATCCGTCCAGGCGGCGCCATAGGCGCTGTTCACCACCTCCAGCGCCGGATGAACGGCATTCACCGCCCGGGCCAGATCGTTCATCGTATAGCCCCCCGGCCGCGGTGGCAGATCCCGGCCCAGACGCAGAGCGAACTCCGGCTCGATCAGGCGGAACAGGTAATCCCCGGCCGAAAGCGCGGCCGGGCTGTCGAACACGACGTCGTCGAGGATGCAGCCATAGAACGGCTCGGCAATGCCAAGGTATTCCTGCGCCTTGCGGCTGGTCGCACCGATCTTGAAGCCGACCACCCGGCCTCCTGCCGCGGTGATCCAGGCCGACTGGATGCCGTACCCGTCGGCAAGCGTGCGCGGACGGTACTCCGCCGGCAGGGCCGACAGCGGGCGTCGTTCACGCCGTGCGGCAAGCAATAATGCGGCCGCGCGGGCACGCGTCTCGGGCGTCATGGCCTTCGCTCTCCTGATGCATCCCCGGTGCGCCCGGGCCGGCGCCTATCCGGAAAGCTGGGACCGGCGTTCCTGAATCACCCGCTCGGCCAACTTGCCGGTCAGCTCCTGCAAGTGATCGAAACGCCACTCGAAACTGCCGACGCCCAGAGTGAGCGAACGCAGCTCGACGATCATGTCCTGCAACTCCGCCTGCGGGATATGGCACTTCAGTTCATCCCAACCATCCCATCCCGGTTTCGGCTCGAAGCCCAGAATCTGGCCGCGCCGGCTGCTGACCAGCCCGTGGACCTTGGAGGTGAACTCGTTGGGCACCAAGATCGTGACCTCGTAGATCGGCTCCAGCAGCACCGGGTCGCAGTTCGGCATGCCTTCCTGCATGGCCAGCCGACCGGCAGTCTTGAACGCCTGATCGGAACTGTCGACCGAGTGGTACTGGCCGTCGAACAGGGTCACCGAGACGTCAACAACGGGGAAGCCGAGTGGACCGCGGGCCAGATACTCCCGCGCCCCGGCCTCGACCGACGGGATGTACTGGCGCGGGATTGCGCCACCTACGATCTTGTCGATGAACTCGAACCCGCTGCCGCGCGGCAACGGCTTGATTTCGATCTGGACGTCGCCGAACTGGCCGTGGCCGCCGGTCTGGCGTTTGAAGCGCGAGTGCTGTTTGGTCCCGCGGCGGATGGTTTCCTTGTAAGCGGTAAGCGGCCGTGCGGTTTCGACCTCGACGTTGTACTTGCTGCGCAGACGCTCGACCGCAAGCTGGAGATGAATGTCCCCCTGCCCCCACAGCAGCATCTGATGGGTATCGGGATTGTGCTCGATGCTGAGCGAGGGGTCCTCCTCGATCAGCTTGGCGATGCTGCCGGTGAGCTTGACCTCGTCCTGGCGGTTCTTGGGCACGAGTGCCATCGCAAACACCGGGCGCGGCGGCTCCGGGCGCACCATGCCGCTGTCCTCGATGCGCTGATCGGGGGTCAGCAGATCACCGGCGCGCGGCGATTCCAGGCGTCCGAAGGCGACCACGTCGCCCTCGCTCGCTTCCGTGATCTTGACGTTTTCGGCTCCCATCATGTGGAACAGGCCGGAGACGCGTTCGCCGGCCACGGTCATGCCGTCGCGTGCACTTCCGCGCCAGATCCGGGCCACGGTCAGCTTGCCGGTATGGGCCTGGTGATAGATGCGGATGACCGAGGCCGCAAAGCCGCTGCCTTCGGGGACCTTGAGGCGCTCGGCGGTCACTGCCGGCGCCGGCGCATCGTGACGCAGCGCCTTCCACAGCCGGGTGATACCGTGATTATGTTCGGCCGAGCCGAACAGAACCGGCACGATCAGATCCTCGCGCAGATCCTTGCGGATCTGTTCGTAGACCGCCTCCGGCGCCGGAACCTTGTCCTCGAGCAGTTGTTCAAGCAGCGCGTCGTCGAAATCGGCCAGCGATTCCAGCAGTTCCTGCCGCGCCTCGCTTTCGCGCGACCTGATCTCCTCCGGCATCTCGATCAGATCCGACGGCGCGCCGTCGCGATAGCGATAGGCCCGCTCGCTGACCAGATCGACGAAACCGCTGACCTGCTCGCCGTCGCGGATCGGCACCTGGCGCAGCACCAGCGGCCGGGCCGAGACGGCCTGAAGCGCCTCGAGAAGCTCGCGGATCCGGGCACTCGCCTTGTCCATCTTGTTGACGAACAGGACGTGTGGGATCGCGTAATCATCAAGAACCTTGAACACCGGGGCCAGGGTAAGCGCCCGGGCCGGATCGGGCTCGGCGACCACGACGGCGACGTCGGCGGCCATCAGGGCGGCGTTGCGGTCGTGGATCAGTTCGATCGAGCCGGGGGCATCGATGATCGTCCAGGGATCGTCCAGATAGGTGCAGTGGGCGATGTTGGGTTCGACCGTCATCTGGCGCTGGCGCGCTTCGGACGAGGAATCGCCGACCGTATTTCCTTGCGGCACCGAGCCCTTGCGCGGGATCGCCCCGGCGGTGAACAACAAGGCCTCCAGCAACGTGGTCTTGCCGCTGGTGTACGGACCTACAAGCACGGCGCAACGCGCCGCGGTAGTCTCCTTTGCCGTCATCATGTCCTCCCGGCTTTTATGATCCTGTGACCGGCCCCTTCTGCGGACGCCTCTACCTCCTCTGATTTTCCCCCTCGTCGCCATGTTTCCAAACCCGCTGACGAGCGGCAACCCAAAATCCCGGCACCCGCGGGATCGCCCCGGGCGCGGGGGCGACGAAATGCCCGAATGGCGATGTTTGGTGCTAAGATATCCTTCAATACCGCCGTCCGGGGGCTACCTCGAGACTGCGAACGGGGCCCGGAGCCAGGCGGAATCAATGGGAGGAAACACGATGTGTCAGATATTTGCCGGTCAGGATCCGGCGACCTATGCCTACAAGGCACGTTCGGTGCGCCTCGCCGGGCACGCGACCAGTATCCGCCTCGAAGCGGCGTTCTGGGAAATTCTCGACGAGATCGCGACCAGCCAGGGCATGAGCACGCCGCGATTCCTGTCGACGCTTTATGACGAGGTCCTGGACCTGCACGGTGAAATTTCCAATTTCACGTCGCTGCTGCGGGTCGCCTGCGTGATCTACCTGCAACGCCCGGGCATGGCCGGACAACTGGCCGAGACCGCGTTCGCATCCGCCGCCGCCCAGTGACCGCCTCGTAACGCTCCCGTGACGACCTCCGCAACCGCGGTCCCGCGCCGGCTGTAGTAGCCGGCTACCACCACGCCGCCGCCGCTTGGCGATAGCCTGTTGATCGGATCCCGGCCGGACAGCGGAGCGGGGACGGGACAGCGGTGAACGAGGGCGGCGCATGGCAAAAGTGATCCATACCATGATCCGGGTGCTCGACCTGGATCGCTCGATCGCATTCTACGACACGGCCTTCGGCCTCGAAGTCTCAGACCGGTTCGATTTCGACGATTTCGCGCTGGTCTATCTGCGCAACGACGAGAACGACTTCGAAATCGAACTGACGCTCAACAAAAGCCGCACGGAACCCTACACCCACGGCGACGGCTACGGCCATGTCGCGGTGTGCGTCGATGACGTTCGCGGCGAACATGAGCGGTTCAAGGCGCTCGGATTGGAGCCCACCGACGTCAAGGAATTCCACCGCGACGGCGCACTCATGGCGCGGTTCTTCTTCGTCCAGGATCCGGACGGCTACAAGATCGAGGTCCTGGAACGCCATGGCCGCTATCGATGACGCGCGCATCGCACGCGCAACTTTGAACAACCAGAACCAAGGGGAGAAAACGCGATGAAACGAAAAGGCATGAACCGTCGCCAGTTCCTGCACACCAGCGGGCTGGCGGCGGCCGGTGTCGCGGCGGTGGCATCGGGGGCGGTGCTGATCGCTCCGGACGGGGCGTGGGCGCTGCAACTCCACGCCCTCGACGAGCATGCGGCCAGAACGCTGCTGGTCATGTCGCGGCGCCTCTATCCGCACGATACGCTCGGCGACATGTACTACGCCAAGGTGGTCGAAGACCTCGACGGCGGCGCCAAAGACGACAAGGATCTGGCCGCATTGCTGCGCGACGGGGTGGACACCCTCGACAAGGCCGTGGGCATCACATGGCTCGACCTGTCCGAAGGCAACCAGCTCAAGGTGCTGACCGGCATCGAGAACACGCCCTTCTTCCAGAAGGTGCGCGGCCAGACGGTTGTCTCGCTCTACAACAATCCGCTGGTGTGGCGTCACTTCGGCTACGAAGGGCCGTCGTATCAATTCGGCGGCTACATCAACCGCGGCTTCAACGATCTCGCCTGGCTGCCCGAGCCGCCGGAAACGGCGAGCCCCAAGGCCGGTTGACGCGAGGGAGGGTGGAAAAATGGCCAAGATCGACCTCAGCGATTCAAGCGCCGTCGTCGTCATCGGCTCCGGTGCCGGCGGTGGAACACTCGCCAACGAGCTGTGCCAGAAGGGCATCAAGGTCGTCCTTCTCGAAGCCGGCAAGCGCGAATCACCGGAGACCTTCGTCAACGACGAGTGGGCGGCATTCGGCCAACTGTCATGGCTCGACAAGCGCACGACGTCGGGAACGTGGCGGGTGGCCAAGGATTTTCCCGGTCTGCCGGCATGGATCTGCAAAACGGTGGGGGGCACGACCGTGCACTGGGCCGGCGCGTCGCTGCGGCTTCAGGCGCACGAGTTCAGGACACGCAGCATCTACGGCGACATTGCCGGCGCCAACCTGCTCGACTGGCCGCTGACGCTGGAAGAGCTCGAACCCTATTACGACAAGGCCGAGAACAAGATGGGCACCACCCGCACGCACGGGATCCCCGGCCTGCCCGGCAACAACAACTTCAAGGTCATGTACGCCGGGGCCAAGCGGCTCGGCTACAAGAACGTGCATACGGGGCGCATGTCTATCAACAGCCGCCAGCGTGCCGGGCGCGATGCCTGCTGGCAGATCGGGTTCTGCTTCCAGGGCTGCAAGTCGGGCGCCAAATGGTCGACGCTCTATACCGAGATCCCCCAGGCCGAAGCCACGGGTAAGCTGGATCTGCGCACCCGGGCGCATGTGTTGCAGATCCAGACCGATGCCAACGGCAAGGTCTCGGGCGTTCTCTATGCCGACAAGGATGGCAATCGGCACGTGCAGAAGGCGCGCATCGTATGCGTCGCCGGCAATTCGATCGAAACGCCGCGCCTTCTGCTCAATTCGGCCAATGCGCAGTTTCCGGATGGGCTGGCCAATTCGTCCGGTCAAGTCGGACGCAACTACATGCGCCATACGACCGGGTCGGTCTATGCCACGTTCCGCCAACCGGTGAACATGTACCGTGGCACGACCATGGCCGGAATCATCACCGACGAAAGCGGCAACGATCCGAAGCGCGGATTCGTCGGCGGCTACGAAATGGAGACGCTGTCACTCGGCGTACCGTTCATGGCCGCGTTCCTCGATCCCGGCGCCTGGGGGCGCGAGTTCGCGGCGGCGATGGACATGTACGACCACATGGCCGGCATGTGGATCGTCGGCGAGGACATGCCGCAGGAATCGAACCGGATCACCCTCCACCCGAGCGAAAAGGACCAGTACGGTCTGCCGATTCCCAACGTGCATTTCGACGATCACCCCAACGATGTCGCGATGCGCAATCACGCCTACAAGCAGGGCTCGGCGGTCTACGAGGCGGTTGGCGCCCTCAGGACGTTCGAGGTCCCGCCCTATCCCTCGACCCACAACCTGGGCACCTGCCGCATGAGCAAAAGACCGCAGGACGGCGTGTGCAACAAGTTCGGGCAGACGCACGACATCGACAACCTGTTCATCTCGGACGGCAGCCAGTTTACCACCGGCGGCGCGGAGAACCCGACGCTGACCATCGTGACGCTGGCCATCCGCCAGGCGGATTACATCGCCGACCAGATGTCCAAGGGGAACATCTGAATCCCCCGTCATACACTGAAGATCCTTGTCACTACAGGATTCTGCCGCCCCGGGCCGTCCGTGCCCGGGGTTTTTTCTGCCTTGCCGCGGCCCGGTCGATCTGCGTATGCGTGCCTACGCGCGCCCGGCCGCATAAGGCCGGAGCGCGACGGTCACCGCGGCGTTCTCGGGCGTCGCCACGCCCAGGTCGCGGCCGAGGCGCACGACCTCACCGTTCAGCCACTGCAGTTCCAGGCGACGGCCGCCTTCGAGATCATTGAGCATCGAGCTTTTCATGTCCGCGGGCAGACCGGCGATGAAGGCCATCGTGCGCGCTTCCACATCGGCGCTCAGCGCAATGCCTTTGGCGCGTCCGACGGCCGCGGTCTCGTGGACCATCGCTTCAAGGCGCGCGCGGCGTTCGGGATCGGCCAGAATCGCCCCGACGGGTGCGCGGTAGTACGCGGTGGCCCCGGCCAGCGGGGCCAGAAACACGAACTTTTCCCAGATGTCGACGTCGATGTGCGGCGATACGGCGGCATCGATTCCGGCCCCGATGCATGCCGACAACAGGCACTCCTGACGCCACGTCTGCGCCCCGTCGCGTTCGCCGAAAACGAGGCGCGCCATGGTGCCGGTGTGACGAATGACGCCGGGACGTTCGATCACGGCGCTGATCTGCGCCACACCGCCCATGACATGGCGCGGCCCCAGCGCCGCGCTCAGCGTGTCGGTCACGACGACACCGTTCTGGAACGGAACCACGGCGGTATCGTGAGCGATCAAGGGGCGGATCTGCTCGATCGCCGCCGCGACATCCCACAGCTTCACGCACAGGAGCACGAAATCGCACAACCCCGCCGCCCCGGCATCGTCGGGCACGAACGGATCGGCGATATGAAGATCGCCGCCCGCCGACAGGACCCTCAGGCCGTCGCGTCTGAGGGCGTCGCGGTGCGCGCCGCGGGCGATAAAAGCGACATCATTGCCGTCGGCGGCCAGACGCGCGCCGAAATAACCGCCAACTCCGCCGACCCCGACGACCGCGAATTTCATGACCCTAACTTCACGACCCGAGTTTCACGACCCGTGCCCGGCCGCCGGCCTACGACAACGCCGCGCAGGCGCGCTCGATGCGCCGGCAGGCTTCTTCCAATGCCTCGGTCGAGGTGGCATAGGAAATCCGGAAATAGGGCGACAAGCCGAACGCCTCGCCCTGCACGGCGGCCACCCCTTCGGATTCCAGCAGATAGGTCACGAAATCGCCGTCGGAACGGATCGTCCTGCCGTCCGGGGTCTTCTTGCCGATCACCCCGGCACACGACGGATAGACGTAGAAGGCGCCTTCCGGGCGGTGGCAGGACAGCCCCGGGCACTTGTTCAGGGCATCGACGACGAGATCGCGGCGCGCCTTGAACACGGCGTTGTGCTCGGCGATGAAATCCTGCGGACCGAGCAGGGCCTCGACCGCGGCGGCCTGGCTGATCGACGACGGGTTGGAGGTGCTCTGCGACTGCACCTTGGCCATGGCCTTGATCAACTCCTTGGGACCGCCGGCAAAACCGATCCGCCAGCCGGTCATGCAGTAGGCCTTGGACACGCCGTTCATGGTCAGCGTGCGCTCATAGAGCGCCGGTTCGACCTGAGCCGGGGTGACGAAGCGGAAATCGTCGTAGACCAGATGCTCGTACATGTCGTCGGTCAGCACCCAGACGTGTTCGTGCTTCTTCAGAACCTCGGTGATGGCGCGCATGTCGTCGAGGCTGTAAGCGGCGCCGGTCGGATTCGACGGGCTGTTGAGGATGATCCACTTGGTGCGCGGCGTAATCGCCGCTTCCAGATCCTCGGAGCGCAGCTTGAAGCTGTTGTTCTGCGAGCACGGCACGATCACCGGCTCGCCTCCGGCCAGCAGCACCATGTCGGGATAGGAGACCCAGAACGGCGCCGGGATGATGACCTCGTCGCCCGGGTTCAGCGTCGCCATCAGGGCATTGTAGATGACCTGCTTGCCGCCGGAGCCGACGGTGATCTGTTCCGGCGTATAGGCAAGGTCGTTGTCGCGCTGAAACTTGGTGCAGATCGCGCGTTTCAGCTCCGGCGTGCCGTCGACCGCAGTGTACTTGGTCTCGCCGCGCTCGATCGCCGCGATCGCCGCCTTCTTGATGTGATCGGGAGTGTCGAAATCGGGCTCGCCCGCACCGAGGCCGATCACGTCGTGACCGGCGGCTTTCAATTCGCGCGCCTTCTGAGTGACGGCGATGGTGGGTGACGGCTTGATG
>RFLL01000306.1 GCA_003693905.1 Alphaproteobacteria bacterium | reverse complement strand
GGGATGTCGAAGCTCAGGTTGCCGTGGCCGGGCTTTATCTCAACGGCCTGGGGACGCGCGCCGATGCGGCCGCGGCGGCACGGTGGTATCGCCGCGCGGCGATGGCCGGCGATGCGGTGGCTCAGCTCAACCTCGGCGACTTCTACGCTCGCGGTATCGGCGTACGGCGCGATCCGGTGTGCGCCTTCGTGTGGCTGAGCCGTGCCGCCGCGCAGGGGCGTTTCTGGGCGGCGACCCGCCGCGACGAGATTGCGGCCACCCTTTCCCCGCAACAGCGTGCCGCCGCCGAAGCGCTGGCCCGCACGCCGGCAGTTGCCGATGGATGTTAGGCGGGGGCTCGGCGCACCCGCTTTTCAGCGGACATCCAACCGCCGCAAGTGGGCCAGAAGGGCAAGCGCAAGGATCAGTCCGGCCGCGCTGGTCGCACTCATCACGTAGAACGCGCCGCCGGCCAAGGCCTGATACAGCGATCCGCCGACCAGAAAGAAGAAGCCGGTGGCCAGACCGCCGGCCAGAGCGGCGTAGACGGCCTGCACGGTAGCCGATACGCCGGGTGGTGCATGGCGGGCGATGAAATGCATGGCGCCCAGGTGCGCGGCCGCAAACGTTGCCGCGTGCAGAATCTGCGCCAGGGCAAGCGCCGGCAACCAAGTAGTGGTCCCGAGGACGCTCCACCGCACCAGTCCGGCGGCGCCGGCCAGGATCATCAGACCGACCGGCCCGGTGCGCGCCAGAAGCGGGGTGCCGAAGGCGAACAGCGCGATCTCGGCCACCACCCCTTCCGCCCACAGCCCTCCGATGACCACCTCGCTGTGCCCCGCCGCGCTCCAGTAGACGGCGGAAAACGCATAGTAGACCGCGTGACTGCTTTGCAGCAGCGTTGCCGCCCCGAAAAACAGAACGAAGCGCCGCTGCGACAGAAGCATGCCGAGACCGCGAAACAGGTGAGGATGCGTCGGCCGGCGCACGTCGGGAAGGACGGCGGCGGCGATCACGATCGTCGCCAGGGCGCCGAGAACGAGGATCAGGACCAGTTCAGGATCGCGGCCGCTGAGCAGGCGCCCGGCGCCTACGGTCCCAGCAATGAACGCGAGCGAGCCCCACAACCGGACCCGGCCGTAATCAAGACCGCCGCGACGCGCTGCAACCATGGTCTGGCTTTCCGCCAGCGGGACCAGTGCGTGCAGGGCCGTGGCCGCGATCAGGCTGATGGTGAGAATCGGCCATACGCCGCGTACCAGCGTGAAGGCGAAGAATCCGGTGAAACCTGCGACTGCCAGCACCAGAAGGACGCCGCGCGTACTGCCGCGACGATCGGCGATCAGGGCCAGAAGCGGGTTGCCCGGCACCCGCAACCACGCCGTCAGGGCCAGAACGAGGCCGATCTGTTCAGGGCTCAGCTCCCGCCCGGTAAGCCACAGGGGCCAGAACGGGACATAGATCCCGAGCGTCAGGAACAGTGCTCCGTAGAACAGAGCGTAGCGCGCCGGATGGCCCGCCGCGCCCCCGGGCACGGACTCCGGCTCCTCAGATCTCGCCACGGACGTCTCCGCCCGGGGCGCGGGAAGAGCCGCAAGGTGGGCGGCGGCTTGAGCGCAAAGCGCACACGGTGGTAATGAACGGTATCATTCGCAGCCCGATCAACGTCTCCGTACGCACAAACGGACACGAAAGAGGTGGCACGTGACCCGTCATGACGAGCAGGACCTCGGTGAGTTCGATTACGTGATCGTCGGCGCCGGGTCGGCCGGCTGCGTGCTTGCCAACCGGTTGTCGGCCGATCCCGATCAGCGCGTCGCCTTGATCGAGGCCGGCGGCAAGGATACCTATCCCTGGATTCACGTCCCGATCGGGTATCTCTATACCATGAACAATCCGCGCACCGACTGGTGTTTTCGCACCGAGCCGGTGCCCGGTCTGAACGGACGCGCGCTCGCCTACCCGCGGGGCAAGGTGCTGGGCGGATGCTCGTCCATCAACGGCATGATCTACATGCGCGGTCAGGCCCGCGACTACGATCACTGGCGACAGTTGGGCAACGTCGGCTGGGGCTGGGACGACGTGCTGCCGTATTTCCGCCGCTCCGAAGATTTCTTCGCCGGTCCCGACGAGGCGCACGGTGCCGGCGGCGAATGGCGGGTCGAGCAGATGCGGGTGCAATGGGACATTCTCGATGCCTTCCGCGAGGCGGCGGCCGAGGTCGGGATTCCCAAGGTGGACGACTTCAACCGCGGCGACAATGAAGGTTGCGGCTACTTCCACGTCAATCAGCGCCGCGGCGTGCGCTGGACTACCGCCAAGGGATTTCTGCGCCCGGCCCTGGGGCGGCCCAATCTCACCGTGCTCACCGAAGCCCAGGCCACCGCGATTCGCTTCGAGGGCCGCCGAGCCGCGGGCGTGGCGTTGCGCCGCGGCGGGCAGCCGGCGTTCGTCACCGCCCGGCGCGAGGTCATCTTGGCCGCCGGCGCGGTCGCCTCGCCGCAGCTTCTGCAACTGTCGGGCGTCGGTCCCGGCGCGTTGTTGCAGAGATTCGCGATCCCCGTCATTCATGCCCTGGCCGGAGTCGGGGAAAATCTTCAGGACCACCTGCAACTGCGCCTGATCTTCAAGGTCAGCGGCGTCAAGACCGTCAACGAACTGGCCAACAGCCTGATCGGCAAGGTGGCCATGGGGCTTCAGTACGCACTATTCCGCAGCGGCCCGCTGACCATGGCGCCAAGCCAGTTGGGCGCCTTTACGCGCTCCGACCCGTCGCGCGAGACGCCCAATCTCGAATACCACGTGCAGCCGCTGTCGCTGGACAGGTTCGGCGAACCGCTGCACCCGTTTCCCGCCTTCACCGCCTCGGTGTGCAACCTGCGCCCGGAAAGCCGGGGCCATGTCCGGATCCGCAGCACGGATCCGGCGGCGGCGCCGGAGATTCAGCCCAACTATCTGTCGACCCCGGGCGACCGTCGGGTCGCGGCCGACGCAATCCGCCTGACCCGGCGCATCTGCGCCGCGCCGGCCCTGGCCCGCTATCGGGCGCAGGAGCACCTGCCCGGCCCTCATCTGCAATCCGACGAGGACCTGGCCCGGGCCGCCGGGGACATCGGCACCACGATCTTCCATCCGGTGGGTACCGCCAGGATGGGCAACGACGACATGAGCGTCGTCGACGCGCGGTTGCGTGTGCACGGGCTGGAAGGATTGCGTGTCGTCGATGCCTCGGTGATGCCGACCATCACTTCGGGCAACACCAACGCGCCGGTCATCATGATTGCGGAGAAGGCGGCCGACATGATCCGCGAGGATCGTCGGGCCTGAGTGCGCCGCCACAGGCGCAATCCGGCGTCGGGAAGAGGGGCGGGAAGTCAAACCCCGAGATAGCGTTCGCTCACGTGCCGCGCGGCGGCCAGTTCCGCCGAGGTGCCGCTCCACACCACACTGCCCCTTTCGATGATCGTGTGGCGATCGGCCAGACGGGTCAGCGCCGTCAGGTTCTTGT
>RFLL01000305.1 GCA_003693905.1 Alphaproteobacteria bacterium | reverse complement strand
GTCGTAGTGTCCGAGCGCATCGACGGCACGGCTGCGCACCAGGATCGACGGGTCGTCGCGGGTGGCGGCAATGATCCGCGGCAGACTTTCGGGTTGCGCCAGCCGGCCGAGCGCGGCGACGCACTCGGCGCGCAATTCCGCCCGTTGTTCCCGATCCAGGCAGTCCTGAAGCACGGGCACGGCGCGCGGATCGCCCAGTGCGCCCAGCGCCGTGTAGATGGCGCTACGCACGTTGGGGTCGTCTTCGGGGCGTTCCAGCGCGGCGCGCAAGGGGGCAAAGGCCTCGGGCTCGCGGCGGTAGCCGAGCGATTCGGCCGCCCGTGCCCGGGTTACCGGATCGTCGAAACGCAATGCTTCGAACAGCGCCTCGATCGGAACCGTGGTGTGCTCCCAGCCGTTGGCCCGTGCGCCGTCGCGCTCCGCCGCTCCCACGGCCACAACAAGCGCTGTCGCGGCCGCAAGGACATGAAGAATACGAAGGATCCGCGCCATGGGCCGACAGGATAAAGTCCTCGGGCGCCGTGACAACCGGCTTGAGCGGAACCGGCGCCTCAGGGCGGCGAATGCGGACGCGAGAAGATGTAGGCCGCCACCGCGGCCAGAACCGCGCCGAGTGCAAGCGGTTCCACCCAGCCGTCGGCCACGAACACCGCGAAGATCGTCAGCGAAGTCGCCATCATGGCCACCGCCGCGATCTTGGCCGGAACCGGAATGACGCGGTGGAGCTGCCAATCGCGCAAGGGCTTTCCAAAGCGCGGATGCCCGTACAACCAGCCGTGGAACCGCCGGGAGGAACGCGAAAACGCCCACAACGCCAGCAGCAGAAACACGGTGCTGGGCACGAACGGCACGAACGCACCGACAACGCCGACACTCAGACACAGCAGACCGAACGCGAACAGCCCGGTGCGCGCGCCGGCATGAACGATGGCCGGGGTGGCGGCGACCACGCGCCCCGACACACGTCCCGGCATTGCCCGCCGCGATTGAGGCGCAAACGGAAACATGCGCCGATGGTGGCCGGTTTTGGTTAACCGGAGATTAAGAGATTGCGCCGAATTCGGGCCATCGGGCGGAGATTCTCAGCCGTCGGTTCCCTCGCCGCTCTTTCCGGGGTCGATTTTCCTGCCGTCGAGGTTGCGGCGGGTGCGGGCGCGCTCGTCGGCTGCTTCCAGCCGCGCCGCCCGGGAGCGCCCGAAGCGGACCCGGTTTTCCGCCGCCCGGGCCTCCTTTTCGGCTCGTTTGCGGCGCTTGCGCGCCTGGCGCAAATTGACGATTTCGGCCATTGCGGCTTCTCCTCAATCGAACTCGAGCGGGCTCCGGCGGACCTCTGGCATTCGGGAGACACTTTGCCTACTTTCATGAACAGCCGTGAATCGTGCTGCCGTCAGGCCGCGATCGCCGCACGCCCTCCACTCATCGGAGCAACTCCGACAGGGAGACCGGATGCCATGACCCAGATACCGCTGCACACGGCCCACCGGGCGCATGCCCTGCGCGAGCGCATCAACGCCCTTCTCGAAGATTTCTACCGCAAGATCGGGACCCAGCACACGTCCGTTTCGGGGCGCGCCTATCATCCCGTGGCCGCCGAAACCGATCTCAGCGGCGATCACGACGGCCTGCGTCTCGATATCGAACTGCCCGGCGTCGAGGAAAAGGACATCGAGATCCTGGTCGACGGGCAGAACCTCATCGTGCGCGGCGAAAAGCGCGCGACGCACGAGGTCGAAGGCCGCACCTTCTATATCGCCGAACGCATTTACGGCCGTTTCGAGCGGGTCTTCCACCTGCCCCCCGAGGTCGATCCCGAACGGGCCACGGCGCGCTGCCGCAACGGCGTGCTGACGATCACCGTGCCGCGGCGCCCGGAATCCACCGGCAAGGGGGTGCGACGCATCGAAATCCGCACGCATTGAGCCCGGAGCCCCCGGCGCTCCCCCGTGTCAGTCCCTTTTCCCCCGCCTGCGAGGTGAGGCCGTGAGCGAGTATGCTGCCCCGATCGCCGACATGCGCTTCGTTCTCGACGAGCTGGCCGACCTTGCCGGCATCGCCCGGCTGCCCGGCTACGAGGACGCGACAGCGGATCTGGTCGATGCCATCCTGAACGAGGCCGGCCGCTTTGCCGCCGAAGTTCTGGCGCCGCTCAACCACCCCGGTGATCGCGAAGGGTGCACCTTCGAGAACGGCATCGTGCGCACCCCGCGCGGCTTTCCCGACGCCTACGCACGCTTCGTCGAGGCCGGCTGGGGCTCGCTGCCGTTCGACCCCGCCTACGGCGGCCAGGGGCTGCCGTGGACGCTGGCCACCGCGATCCAGGAGATGTGGCACGGCGCCAACATGAGCTTCGGCCTGGCTCCGCTGTTGACGCAAGGGGCCGTCGAGCTGTTGCAGGCGCATGGAACGCAGGCCCAGAGGCGCACCTACCTGCCCAAGCTGATTTCCGGCGAGTGGACCGGAACCATGAACCTGACCGAACCGCAGGCCGGTTCCGACGTCGGGGCGCTCAAGACCCGGGCCGAGCCGGACGGCGACAGCGGGCGCTACCGCATCGTCGGCCAGAAGATCTTCATCACCTGGGGCGAGCACGACTGCGCCGACAACATCGTGCACATGGTGCTGGCGCGCACGCCGGGC
>RFLL01000304.1 GCA_003693905.1 Alphaproteobacteria bacterium | reverse complement strand
TCGTAGTCGTCCTCGATGATGGTGAATCCGTACCGTCCGGCTGCATCGAGCAGGCCGACGCGGCGGTCCATGGGCATGGTGACGGTGGTCGGCGACTGATGGCTCGGCGTAACGTAGACGAGATCGCAGCGTCTGAGGCCCCGCCCGATCACCAGCCCCCCTTCGTCCACCGGCAGCGGGCGGATCCGTGCGCCGGCCATGGCAAAGATGTTGCGGGCATCGACATAGCCGGGATCTTCGATCCCGACCGTTGTGCGCCCTCCGATCAGCAGACGCGCAACAAGGTAGAGCGCATTCTGCGCCCCCATGGTGATCAGGATTTCGTCGCGCCGCGCGCGAATGCCGCGACGCGGCAGCACCCGGGTGCGCACCTCCTCGACCAGAAGCGGATCATCCTCGTCGTAGCTGTCCTCGCTCCAGCGCTCGATCGCCCGCACGCTCAATGCCTGGCGCGAACACTGGCGCCACGCGGCAATGGGAAACAGGGACGGGTCCGCCTGACCATAGATGAACGGATAGGGATACTGGCTCCAGTTGTGCGGTTTGACGAGGTGACGCTGGCGCGAGGGTCGAAGCTGAAGGCGATGTGAAAAATCCCGCTTTTGCGCCCGGGCGGAGTCTCTTCGAGGCGGCGCTGTCGCCGTGGACGGGGCACCGGCGGCGGTAGCACCATCCAGCATTTCGGGATTGACGAAATAGCCCACCCGTTCGCGCGGGATCAGATAACCTTCGTCCGCCAGGGCCTGATACGCCAGCACCACCGTGTTGCGCGATACCCCGAGGGCCTGGGCCAGGCGGCGGCTAGAGGGAAGCGGACTGTCGGCGGCCAGCCGGCCATCGAGGATGGCATCGACGAGATGCTGGCGAAGCTGCGCCTGTAGTCCCACGTCGCCGTCATGGTGGACGGGGAAAATCAGATCACGCATGACCATCCCGCACGTCGGCCTGGGCCGCTTGGCCTTATCATACAAGTTTTTCTGGCACCATGGGCCAGTCAGAAGAACTGTAGTCGTGGCCAGATCGCGGGGCAAGCCGGCCGGGGAACGTCGGTAGGAAGTCCGGCGGAAAGCAAACAGGAAATAGATAATAAATACAGAATAATAAATAAGGGGGCCATGGGCCCCCTTCCCAGGTGTTTCCGTTTGTCGGCTCTTACCGGCCTTTTCACCGACCCGAGCAGCCGGGTCGGGGGTTCGAAATCGCGCCCTCGACTTGTGGGGCGGTCGCGGTCGTCCCGGCCCTACTGGCTCTTGAGCACGTCGCGCAGCTTGGTGAACATCTCGTCCAGGTGCTTATCCTCGCAGACCAGCGGCGGCGAGACGAGCACGCAGTCACCGGTCATCTTGACCATCAGTCCGGCGTCATAGAACTGCTGCATGACGGCCAGTCCGCGCACGCCGGGGGCATCCTTCGGCGCCAGGTCGATGCCGCCGATCATGCCATAGCCGCGAATATCGGTGATGACCGGCAGGTCCTTCAGGTCAAAGAGCCCTTCCAGGAATTTCGGCGACATTTGCGCCGCCCGCTCGACCAGGTTCTCGGCGTCGAAAATGTCGCGGGTCGCCAACCCCGCCGCCGTGGCCACCGGGCAACCCGAGTAGGTATAGCCGTGGAACAGCTCGATCGCTGATTCCGGCGCCGCGCCGGTGATCGTCTCGTAGATCCGGTCGCTGACCGCAACCGCACCCATCGGCACGACGCCGTTGGTCAGCGCCTTGGCCATGGTGATCATGTCCGGCACGACGCCGAAGCTGTCGGCGCCGAAGTTCTTGCCGGTGCGACCGAAGCCGCAGATCACCTCGTCGAAGATGAGCAGGATGTGGTGCGCATCGCAGATCTCGCGCAGACGGTTGAGATAGCCCTTGGGCGGCACCAGAACACCAGTCGAGCCGGCGATCGGTTCGACGATGACGGCGGCGATCGAATCGGCGCCGTGCAGATCCACGAAGCGTTGCAGATCGTCGGCAAGCTCGGCTCCGGTGTCCGGCTGGCCGACGACGTACTTGTGCTCCGGCAACTGGGTGTGGCGCAGGTGAACCGCCCCGGGCAGCCCGAGGCCGAACGCCTTCTTGTTGTTGACCATGCCGGCGACGGTCAGGCCGCCGAAGTTGACCCCGTGATAGGCGCGCTCGCGCCCGACTAGGCGCAGACGCTGCCCCTCGCCCCGGGCCCGGTGATAGGCAAAGGCGATCTTCAGTGCCGTTTCAACGGCTTCGGAGCCGGAGTTGGCATAGAAAACGTGGTTGAGGTCGCCCGGCGTCAGCGCCGCGATGCGCCGTGCTAGCTCGAACGACGCCGGGTGTCCGTACTGGAACGGCGGCGCGTAGTCGAGCTCGGTCAAGGTGCGCTGGACCGCTTCGGCGATCTCGCGCCGGCCATGGCCGGCAGCCACGCAGAACAGCCCGGCCGAGCCGTCCAGAACCTTGGCCCCGGTGTGGGTGGTGTAGTACATGCCCTCGGCCCCGACGATCAGGCGCGGGTTGGCCTTGAAGTGCCGGTTGGCCGTAAACGGCATCCAGTGTTCTTCGAGAGAGTTGGAAAGTGTCTGAGTCATGAGCTTGGCCCAATCCTTGAATCATGAATTACCAACAGGTTAAATCCGCCGCTCTGGCAAGCCTAGTGCCAGTTGGCCGGATTGCATAATGCCAGTGCCGCAGCCGCAGGGCCTGGCATGCCATCCTGCCGTCCGGCACGCCCGGCGTCATGAAACGGGGTGCCTACCAGTAGGCCAGCGCCCCCTTGTAGAGGGCGGTCAGTTCCTCGCGGCCGATCGGTCGCGGGGCGTTGTCGAGCAGGCGGCGTTGCGGAAACGAGCCTTCGGTCAGGTCCGGAATATCGGCCTCGCCGTAGCCGACGCCGGTGATGCCGTTGGGCATGCCGGTGGCCTTCATCAGTGCGATCAGAGCCCCGGCCACGACCTCGCCGGCATCCTCCAGGGTTGCGCCGCGGGTATCGGCGCCCAGCAGAGCTGCGGCTTCCAAGTGCCGCTCCGGGCACGCCGGCGCGGTGAAGCGGAAGACCGATGGCGCATTGACGATCACCGACATGCCGTGCGGGACGATTGGGCCGGTTGGCGGATAGCCGTCGGGATGAAAGTCGCGCACCATCCCCGAGACCGAATACGACATACCGTGCGGGGCATGGCAGCCGGCGTTGCCGAATGCAATGCCGGCCAGCGTTGCCGCCCACATCAGCTGACCGCGCGCCTCGTGGTCCGAGGCATCGTTGACGCCGCGCACGCCATCGCCATCGG
>RFLL01000303.1 GCA_003693905.1 Alphaproteobacteria bacterium | reverse complement strand
TGACATGGGTGTGGTTGCCGAAACGGCGCAGCGGGTGACGGTCATGTACGCCGGCCAGCAGGTCGAGGAACGCGGTGTCGATCTTCTGTTTTCGCGCCCGCGCCATCCCTATACAGCGGCGCTACTCGATGCCCTGCCGGAACGCAGCACCAGCCGTCGCCGCCTGGCGACCATTCCCGGCGTCGTGCCCGGCGCCCTCGACCGGCCTGCCGGGTGTCTGTTTGCGCCGCGGTGCCGTCATGCCGACGATCGCTGTCACGCCGAGCGGCCGGCCCTTGTTCCCGATGCGACCGGCGCCGTGCGCTGCTTCTATCCGCTCGGCGGTGCCGGCGACGCCGCGCCGCCGCCTGCTGCCGGAAGCGGTGCTGCGGCACGCGAACCGGCGCCCGGGGGAGGCCCGTCATGACCGGTGAAGTCGTTCTCGAG
Source organism: Alphaproteobacteria bacterium (assembly GCA_003693905.1). Classification (GTDB taxonomy): domain Bacteria; phylum Pseudomonadota; class Alphaproteobacteria; order Kiloniellales; family J153; genus J153. The sequence continues at coordinate 12,945 of RFLL01000303.1, read as the reverse complement.
GCGCAAAATCTGGTACGTCATTACCGGGTCCGGCGCGGATTAATCGGCGGCCATGCGACGGTTCAGGCGCTGACCGGGGCCAGCTTCACCCTGGCGCGCGGGCGCACATTGGCCTGTGTCGGCGAATCGGGGTGTGGCAAGTCGACCCTGGCCCGCCTGATCACCCTGATCGAGCCGCCGACCAGCGGCCGGTTGCTGATCGACGGGCAGGACGTGACCACCGCCGACCGCGCGCGTCGCAAGGCGTTGCGTCAGGCGGTCCAGATCGTGTTTCAGGATCCTTACGGATCGCTCAATCCGCGCAAGAAGGTGGGTACGATCCTGGAAGAACCGCTGGTCATCAACACCCGGCTGAGCGCCGCCGAGCGCCGCGCGCGGGCCGAAGCGATGATGGCCAAGGTCGGGCTGCGGCCGGAATACTATGCCCGCTATCCGCACATGTTTTCAGGCGGGCAGCGTCAGAGGATCGCCATCGCCCGGGCGCTGATGCTGCGCCCGCGCATTCTCGTTGCCGACGAGCCGGTCTCGGCCCTGGACGTTTCGATCCGGGCCCAGGTGCTGAATCTGCTGATGGATCTGCAGGAAGAATTCGATCTCGCCTATCTGTTCATTTCTCATGACCTCAGCGTGGTCCGCCACATCGCCGACGAGGTCATGGTCATGTACCTGGGCCGGCCGGTGGAACAGGGGGCCGCGGCGTCGATCTTTGCCGCGCCCCGTCATCCTTATACCCAGGCCCTGCTGGCCAGCACGCCGGCCGTCGATCCGACCCGGCGGCGCAAGCGCATTCCCCTGAAGGGCGAATTGCCGTCGCCGCTTGATCCGCCGCCGGGATGCGCCTTTCACCGCCGCTGCCTGTTCGCCACCGACATCTGTGGCCGCGAGCGTCCGGCGGCGCGTTCGTTCGATGGTCGTCTTGTCGCCTGTCACCATGCCGAAGCAATCGCCGCCGGCACGGCAGCGGTGCGCACCCGGGACCACGCATCGGCCGTGTAGGACAGGGCTTTCCTATTCCGTCGGGGTGGGCGCAAGCGTACCCAGCGCCGGGGCAAGTGCACCGAGGCGGGCACGCAGCCGGTCCCAGTCGACGGCCCGCGGGTCCTGCAGGATGCGCCCGAGCGGGCGCCGGTCCAAGCGAATGTCGCGCATCAGTTCAGCGCGGCTGAGATGGCCGTCGGCGTCTTCGTCGTAGAGGCCGATCAGACGCGCCGCGCCGATCGCCTCGGCAACCATAAGGCCGAGCAGAACACTGCGCCGCTGCGATCTGCTCATGCCGTTGCCGGGCCACGCGCTCCACGCTTTCACAGCGGTGCGTACGGCATCCAGCTCGGCCGCGCTCAGGCGGTTGTCGCGGTTGCGGTCGGCAAAGCGCCAGCCCACCTTGATGCAGTGCGCCGCCGGTGCGCGCAGGCAGATCGGGGCGCTTGTGCGAATGAAGGCGTCGAAGGCGCGCACTTCGGGCGTCGGGGGCGCGGCGGACTGCGTGGCTGCGGATGAAGCCGGGAGTGCCGGAGATGCTGGAAATGCCGAGGCACCCGCGACGATGGCGACGAGAGCCGCGCACATCCGCACATGTCCGACAACCGATGCGCCCGTTTTCATTGCGCCCGTTTTCATCACGACATGAAGAACCCGAACAGATCCGGGCGGTGAACAGGGAAAGCCCGGAAGGCCGGCTTACCCTATCTGCCGGGCGCGGATCGGCAAAGCGCGTTTTTTCCTGCCGGATGCAGTCTTTATGCTGGCCCGCGCTTTACGTCTCCCTGTGTGGCGTCTATGCCGCACGTACCTGTTCCAGGAACCGCGCGACCTGGGTCCGCAGCCGATTGCTTTGTTCGGACAGGCCGTTGGCGGCGGCAAGGAGGGATTCGGCGGTCTGGCCCGACATGTTCGCCGCCTGGCTGACCTCTGCGATGGTATTGGAAACCTGCTCGGTCGAGGTGCCGGCCTGCTGCGCGTTGCGGGCGATTTCCGCGGTCGCCGCATTCTGTTCTTCCACGGCCGAGGCGATGGTCGTCGCGATCTGGTCGATTTCGGTGATGACCTTCGCAATTTCTTCCATCGTCTGGGCGGCTTCTCCGGTCCGGGTCTGAATGGCTGCGATCTGCGCCGCCACCTGCTCCGTTGCCTTGCCGGTCTGGTTGGCGAGGTTCTTGACTTCCGAAGCGACCACGGCAAAGCCCTTGCCGGCATCGCCGGCCCGCGCCGCCTCGATGGTGGCGTTGAGAGCCAGCAGGTTGGTCTGATCGGCGATATCCCGGATCATCTCGACCACTTCACCGACCTGCTGGGCGGCTTCGACGAGGTCTCCGATCGCCGCCGTCGTGCGCTTTGCGGTTTCGACCGCCTGCTGCGCGATCTTGGTCGATTCCGAAACCTGGCAACTGATCTCGCCGATGGAACTGGACAGCTCCTCGGCCGCGGACCCGACGCTTTGAACGGCGCTGGCGGCGTTCTGCGTGGCCGCGGAAACCGCCGATGCCCGGTTCCGGGTCTGCTCCGCAATGCTGGCCATGGTCTGGGCGGATTCTTTCAATTCGAGCGAAGATCCGGTGACGGTCTCGACCACATCGCCGACCTCGGTTTCGAAATTCCGGGCCAGCTCGAGCATCAGCTCGCGACGTTCCCGTGCCGCGCGTTCCCGTTCTTCTTCCGTGCGTTTGCGACTTTCTTCGAGTTCCAGCGCATTGTCGCGGAAGACGACCAGGGCCTCGGCGATGCGGGTGATTTCGTCATTGCCGTCGATCGGAATTTCGGCGCGCAGATGTCCGCTGCTGATTTCCTGCATCGCGTAGGCGACTCCGGTCAGGCGATGGATGACCGCGCGTCCGACATAAAGCCAGCTCAGGAGTATTGCCCCGACGATGCTGACCCCGACCACGACCAGCATGATCTGGCTGCTGATATGGATGATGTCTTCGCTCTCCTGAACGGCAGCCTTCATGGCCGAATCGCTCTGACCGACGAAGGCCTGGACGAGTTTCTGCAAATCGGCCGAATCTTCACGTGCATCGGCCACCAGATCCGCCGCCTGCGCATTCAGGGACAATTCGTCCGTTCGCAGTGACAGAATATTCATGTCACCGGCCGTGAACGCGAGCAGCGCTGCGGTGGCCGTCTTGATGGTCTCGAATTCATCGCCTTCGGGAAGCGCGGCAACATTCTGTGCAAGACGCTTCGATGTCGCCGTCAGACGCTCTTTGAGCGGTTGCAGCAGGGCAAGCGTGGTCTCGTTGGCTGCGCTGGCCAGCAGCCCGGCGAGCAGGTTGGCTTCGGCCTGAAGCGACAGCATTGCACGCAAGTTTGCCACGTCCTTGTCCATGAGGGTCTGGATCGCGGTGGCGCTATTCTGGATTGCATCGTCGGTTCCGATGATCAGGTCGAAATTGGCGTCATCGACGAGCTGCGCCAAGGCCGCCGAAAGCTGATCGTGCACGGCCAGAATGTCGTTCGATATCTTGTGTCGCGCTTCGCGGGCCGAGGTTGCAGTATTTGTCAACTCGTTGCGACGAAGGGTGAACAGAGATTCCTCACCGGCGCCATAATCGATCAGACGCTGTGTCAGTTGTACGACGCGCTGAGCGACGGGCGTCTGGGGGAGATTGGGGATCATGGCCGCGATGCGCTTTGTCGCCGCGGCATACTGTTCGATCAGGGGCGGCAGGAACGCAGGGTCGGAAACGAATGCGACCTGTGTATAGAGTCCGAAAATAGAGTTGATCTCGGCCTTGATTTCCAGTGCGGAGCGAAGTGTCGCGATCTGGCGCTCGGTCAGGTCGCGGATCGACCGACTGCTGGTCTGGGTGACGTCCTCGGCGGTGATGACCAGAGTGAAGGATGCGTCATCTATCTTCGGTGCCAGCTCGTTGAGAAGACCGGTGTGTATCTTGCCGACCTGTTCGACGAGCTCCATGCGTCGTGCACTCAGATCAATGCCTTGCGCAACGGCCTGATCAAGTTTTTCGAAGTCGCCCGAGAGCTCATCGAGCTTCTCGTCCAGCTTCAGAATCTGATCGCGGGCCTCGGTGCCAAGGCGTGTTCCGAGGTCCTTGATCAACCGTTCCAGGTTCTGCCGGGACGCGGTCAGCTGGGTCTGTGCGGCGGTGCGTTCGTCATGGGTTTGTGCCGCCTGCAGGGTCGGCGTAACGGCGCTCAGCCGTGCGGTTTCCGCCGCCACCTCCAGGGCCGATTTCATCACCGGAACGACGCGCCCGGTAATGTCGGTCAGATTGCCGCCGATACGCTCGAAGGACAGCCATGCAACGCCACCGACCGTGACGGTCATGAAGGCGGTTGCGCCAAAGGCCATGAACAGTTTGGCGCGGATGCTGAGCGCCTTCTTTCTGACGCCGGATTTGTCTCCCGCGACGCGAGCCTTCGCGGCAGAGGTGAATGCGTTGATTTTCATGGCTGTCCCTCTGTCAAAAGCGTATGTTATTGTTTTTATTGTTTTTCTGTCTTCCTCAGCTCCCTGCGCCCAACCGATCCACGGCCTTGAAGGTTCCGTCGGCCTCGATCACCGACAGGAACACCTGATCCATGCCCTGGTTGTCACCGGGGCCGTAGCTGAGGGTGACGCCGCCGAGATCGAAGCGGCCGGTCTGATAGACGGCGTCCAGCAGGGTGGTGCGCGTCGGCTCGGCCCCGGCCTTCGACAGGGCTTCGACGAACAGACGCCCGACCATGTAGCCTTCAAGCGACACGAAGCCGGGTTCCGCCTGCGGGTCGATGGCTTTCAGCGCCTTGTGATAGGCGGCGACCAGCGGGATCGACGTGTCTTCGGGGAACGGTACGACCTGCGTGATCACGACGCCGGCTCCGTCCGAACCCAGTTCCTTGGCCAGCGCCTTCGAGCCCACGAACGAGATCGTGACGAACACCGGGTCCATCTTGATCTTGTGGGCAAGCTTGATGAATTCGGCCACCGGCTTGTAGGCGCCGACCATGACGACCGCTTCCGGGTCGGCCTTGCGGATCGTCAGAAGCGCCGATTTGACCGCCGTGGTGTTGCGCGGATAAGTCGCTTCGGCGACCAGATTCATGCCGCGTTTCTTCATCGCCTTCTGAACCCCGGCCAGCCCGACGCGGCCGAAGGAATCGTCCTGATACAGGATGGCGATCTTCTTGATTCCGAGGTCGGTGGTCAGGTGTTCGATCCAGGCTTCGGTTTCCTGGTCATAAGTGGCGCGGACGTTGACGACGTTGACCAGCTCGGGATTGCGCAGGAAGCCGGCGCCGGTAAACGGTCCGATGAACGGCACCTGTGCGGCGGTGGCAATCGGCTGCGTGGCTTTCGACGTCGGCGTGCCGACCTCACCGATCAGGGCGAAAACCTGGTCCTGTTCGATCAGCTTCTTGGTGTTGGCGATGGCCTTGTCCGGCTCGTAGCCATCGTCATAGGTGATTAGTTCGATCTTGCGTCCATGGACGCCGCCGGCATCGTTGGCTTCTTTGAAGGCGGCCTGCAGGCCCAGTCGCATTCCCTGACCGAGTGCGCTGGCCGGTCCTTCGAAGGCAGCCGACTGACCGAGCACGATACGATCGGGGAACACGCCGGGGTCGGCGGCAAAAGACGACGTCGCCACACTCAGCACGAACGCCGTGGCAGCCAGAGCAAGGGGAGCCCTGCGTATCATGAGACGATCCTCCACAATCCAGTACGAAAGAAGTGCGAAGGAGCGTCATACCATCGCAGTCATTTAATTCGTGTAAATGCGAGTCAATCGATTGCCGGGAACAAAAAACCCACTATTAGAATGTAATTCTATGCATATGATTGCAGCATAAGAATATAAAGTACGTAGGGCATGAAATCCTGATCCCTGCGCAGTGGTTCGTCACACGGACACAGCTCATCACATAAAGGTGAGGATGATGGCGACGCCTTGGCGTTGCGCGTCCGTCGCGGTCCAGGTGAGTCATTATTGCCACACTTGCACAGGGAATAAGCGTCTTGTGTGCGCTTTCGGTTGACCATGCAATCCGCCTCGCCTACCGCCATAGACGGAGAGGTGCGGAAAGAGGGTCTCGACAGGCTTGAGAGGCAACAGACAGCGGCAGCCAGGGGGCGGGAAAGGCGCAGGCGCGCACGGGGATCGCTTCCCGGCCCCGGCGCCGACCGGGTCGCACCGGCGGCGTCTTGCCGGATGGGATGGGGACCGGGGAGACGATCCTTGCAGGCATTCGCGCCTGGTCGGCAGGCAAAAGAAACGGGGACCGGATGGTCCCCGAGGAGTGTCAGTGCGATGTGCGTGCAATACGGTGTAAGGGCAGTTCTCAGTCGGGATACTTCCCTACACGAACAGGCCACGCCCAAGAGAAATATGACCGTGACGCCCTGTTCGTGAATATATATAAGAGGTCCTGAAACGAAACGCAAGCACAAATTTGTCACAGGAAGATTTTTTTTGAGCCTACGCACGAACGATTAGGACATTTTGCCCTGAAATTAGGGTTTTGCCTCGTTTATATATTTATAATCAGGGCATATCGCCCTTTTTTCCCTTTTTCAGGTCACCATGCCCGAGGCGGATATCGGGCAGGATGTCCTTTTCGCATGCGCGCCCGTATGCCGCACCCTATTTTTCGGGCTGCTGCTGCTTTTCGACCTTTTTGCGCTCGGCCGTCCACCCCTCGGCGGTGCCGGCACCGTCTTGCGCCTTTCCGGCGGCTGCCGGCGCTCACCGGTCCGGCGATCGGTCACTGGATCCGCCAGCAGCCGGGCGCCGATGCCTGGTCGCCGATGAGTGATTTGTTAACCAAACGCGGGCAGCCTATAGTCGTCGTACGACAAGGGGAGGCAGATCGCGCCATCACGCACGGGCCCGGCCCGAGGAGGCGAGCATGCCGACCACGTTGACACACGACACATCTGGCTCTTTCACACGGGCCCGCCCATCTGGAGCCCCCGGCCGTCGGGACCACGAGGACCATCGGGACCTGTGGGACAACCCGATGGGCACGTTCGGGTTCGAGTTCATCGAATACACGGCCGAGGACACGGCGGCGCTGGGGCGTCTGTTCGAGATCATGGGCTTCCGCCCGGTCGCCCGCCACCGCTCCAAGGCGGTGACCCATTACCGGCAGAACGACATCAACTTCATCGTCAATGCCGAGCCGCGCAGCTTCGCACAATCATTTGCGCGCGTGCACGGGCCGTCGGTGTGTGCGATCGCGTTTCGCGTACGCGATGCGGCCCAGGCGTTCGAACGGGCGTGTGCACTCGGCGCCGAGCCCTATCACGGTCGCGTCGGACCGATGGAGCTCAACATCCCGGCGATCCGCGGGATCGGGGAAAGTCTGATCTACCTCGTCGATCGCGCCGACAATCCGAGCATCTACGATGTCGATTTCGTCCCCGTCGATCCGGCGCAGGACACCGACCGGGAGGATCCCGGCGTCGGCCTGCGCGAGATCGATCACCTGACCCACAACGTCTTTCGCGGCCGCATGGATCTGTGGGCCGAATTCTACGAGCGTCTGTTCAACTTCCGGCAGATCCGCTATTTCGACATCGAAGGCAAGCTGACCGGTCTGCGCAGCCGCGCGATGACCAGCCCGTGCGGCAGGATCCGCATTCCGATCAACGAATCGGCCGACGACAAGTCGCAGATCGCGGAATATCTATACGCCTACCGCGGCGAGGGCATTCAGCATATCGCGCTGTCCACCGACGACATCTATGCCACCGTCGAGGCCCTGAAGGCGCGCGGGCTCGACTTCATGGATCCGCCGCCTGCGGCCTATTACGAAGCCGTCGACCGGCGCCTGCCCGGCCACGGCGAGGATCTGGAGCGCCTGCGCCGCAACGGTATCCTGATCGACGGTGCGCCCACGCAAGGCGGCGGCATCCTGTTGCAGATCTTCACCCGCACGGTGATCGGACCGATCTTTTTCGAGATCATTCAGCGCAAGGGCGACGAAGGCTTCGGCGAAGGCAACTTCAAGGCGCTGTTCGAATCCATGGAGCAGGACCAGATCCGCCGCGGCGTCCTCGAGGGATAGCCGATGGGGATCGCATCCGGACCGGCGGCACCCGGCGCCGATCACGTCATCGCGCAGAGGTGGGACACCTACAGCACCGTGGATCACGCCATCTGGCGCGCCCTGTTCGAGCGTCAGTCGCGCCTGCTTGCCGGGCGGGCCTGCGATGCGTATCTGGACGGCCTGGCCGCGCTCGGCGTCGTCGCCGACGGCATTCCGGATTTCGAACGCCTGTCCGGGATCCTTGCGCGCACCACCGGCTGGCGCATTGTCGCCGTGCCCGGCCTCGTTCCCGACGACGTCTTTTTCCGTCATCTTGCGCGGCGGCAATTCCCCGCAACGCGCTGGATCCGCCGCCGCGATCAGATGGACTACCTTCAGGAACCCGATGTCTTTCACGATGTCTTCGGCCATGTGCCGATGCTGATGAACCCGGTTTTCGCCGACTACCTGCAGGCCTACGGGCGCGGCGGGTTGAAGGCGCTGAGCCTGGGCGCCTTGCGCAACCTGTCGCGGCTGTACTGGTACACGGTCGAATTCGGCCTGATTGCGACCGCAGCGGGTTTGCGCATCTATGGCTCGGGCATCGTCTCTTCGCATGGGGAGACGATCTATTGCCTCGACGATCCCGGGCCGAAACGTATCGCCTTCGACCTGATGCGCATCATGCGCACCGAATACCGGATCGACGATTTTCAGGACTGCTATTTCGTGATTGACGACTTCGATCAGCTTTTTGCGGCAACCCGGCCCGACTTCACGCCGTATTATGCGGCGCTGAGGGATCTTCCCGACATCGCGCCGGGCGCCGTGGTGGCGGGCGATCGCCTGATCCCGCCGGCTGCCACGGCCCGATCCGGGGACCGGCGATGAAGCGGCGCATCGCCTTGCCGCGCAGCGAAGGCGTGACCTCGCGCCAGGCCCATGCCGACCTGCCGCCGGGGACCTATGAGCGCGAGCTTGGCCGCGGCGGCTTCTTCGGGCCGGCCACCCACATGTATCACCGCCGTCCACCGACCGGTTGGCGCACCTGGGAGGGGCCGCTGCGCCCGCGCGCCTTCGACCTCAACCGCATCGCGCCGGCACCGGGCGATCCGTGGGCGGCTTCGACGGTGCTTCACAACGCACACGTTCAGTATCGTTTCTGGCGCACAAGCGGCGCGATGGACACTCTGGTGCGCAACGCCGACGGTGACGACCTTCTGTTCGTGCATGAAGGCCGCGGCGATTTCTTCTGCGACTACGGCCATCTGGTTATTGAGGCCGGCGACTACCTGGTGATTCCCCGCGGTACCATGTGGCGCGTTGCTTTCGACGGACCGGCCGAGCTTCTGATGATCGAGGCGACCGGCGGGGCGTATGGCCTACCCGAGCGGGGTCTGGTCGGCGCACACGCGATCTTCGATCCCGCAGTACTTGATACCCCGCGCCTCGACGATGCGTTCCGTGCCCAGCAGACCCCCGACGGGCAGGAAGAGACCTGGCGTGTGCGCATCAAGCGGGGCGGCGAAATCTCCACCGTGACCTATCCCTACAACCCGCTCGATGCCGTCGGATGGCACGGCGATCTGATGCCAGTGCGCCTCAACGTGCGCGATATCCGGCCGTTGATGAGTCATCGCTATCATCTGCCGCCGTCGGCGCACACCACGTTTCTGGCCGAACGCTTCGTCGTCTGCACCTTCGTACCACGGCCCTTCGAGACCGATCCCGGCGCGCTCAAGGTGCCGTTCTTCCACAGCAACGATGATTTCGACGAGGTGATCTTCTATCACCGCGGCGATTTCTTCAGCCGCGACAACATCGCCTGCGGCATGATCACGTTTCATCCCTGCGGTTTTCCTCACGGGCCGCATCCCAAGGCGCTGGCGGGCATGCTGAACCCGAAACGCGCCGCCACCGACGAGATCGCGGTCATGGTCGATACCCGCGATCCGCTGACGCCCGGCCCGGTGCCGGACGGGGTCGAGATCCACACCTACATCGATTCGTGGCGGCCGCCGCCGGCCGGGGAGGGGGAGGCAGGCTAGGGCCGTGCGATGAAACTGGCATCCTTGAGGCAGGGGCGCGATGGCGCCCTAGTCGTCGTCGACCGGGCGTTGCGCCGCTGCGTGCGGGTGGGCGAGGTGGCACCGACCCTGCAAGCGGCGCTTGACCGGTGGGAGGAGGTGGAGCCGGCCCTGCGCGAGATCGCGGCGGCGCTGGAAGCCGGCCGCCGACCCGATGCCGAACCGTTTACGGCCGCCGCCTGTGCGGCACCGCTGCCGCGTGCCTATCAGTTCGCCGACGCTTCGGCCTATGTCCATCATGTCGCCCTGGTACGCCGCGCCCGCGGCGCCGACATGCCCGACGACCTGTGGCAGGAACCGTTGATATATCAGGGCGTCTCCGACGGCTTCCTCGGCCCGTGCGACGATATCCCGCTGGGATGTGCGGACTGGGGCCTCGACTTCGAGGGCGAGGTGGCAGTGATCGTGGACGATGTGCCCATGGCCGTTGCGCCGGAGCGTGCCGGGTGCCACATCAGGCTGGTGATGCTGCTCAACGACATCAGCCTGCGCAACCTGATCCCGGCCGAGCTGGCCAAGGGATTCGGCTTTTTCCAGTCCAAACCGGCCAGCAGCGCTTCCCCCGTGGCGCTGACGCCGGACGAACTCGGCCCGGCATGGGACGGGGCGAAGCTGGCGGGAAGGCTCGAATGCCGCGTCAACGGACACCTGGTTGGTTGTCCCGATGCCGGGCGCGACATGATATTTGACTTTGCCCGCCTGATCACGCATGCCGCGCGGACACGGTGCCTGGGCGCTGGAACCGTCATCGGTTCGGGCACGGTATCGAATGCGGACCGCGCCGCCGGTGGTGCCTGTCTGGCCGAGGTCCGCATGATCGAGACCATCGAGACCGGGGCCCCGCGAACGCCCTTCTTGCAACCTGGTGACCGGGTACGCATAGAAATGCGGGATGCGGACGGGCACACCATTTTCGGTGCCATCGATCAACGCGTCGTATCGGCGGCACCCGCTGCCGATGGCAAGGACCGCTACAAGGAAGAGAGTGCATGAACGACAGTTCGCCACCGCGAAGCAGCCGCCGACCGCGGGCCTATGAGGATCCCAGCTTCATGCATAGCCCGGATGCCCGCGCTTTGCGCATTCTGGCCGAGTCTCTGGAGCCCAACAGCCGCTTCCGGCACTACCGGATCGAGGATACGATCATCTTCTTCGGGTCGGCCCGGATCATCCCCCGGGCGCGGGCGCAGGCGGAGCTGGAGGCCGCGCGGACCGAGGGAGGGGAGGCGCTGCGGCGTGCCGAGCTGCGTCTGGAGCTGTCGCGCTATTACGAGGCCACGCGCGAACTGGCCCGGCGTCTGACCGAGTGGTCCAAGGCTCTGCCCGATTCGGGACGCCGGTTCGTGGTGTGCAGCGGCGGCGGACCGGGCATCATGGAGGCCGCCAACCGGGGGGCCTCGGAGGCGCGCGGGATCAATATCGGCCTCAATATTTCACTGCCCTATGAACAAAGCGAGAACCCGCACATCAGCCGCGAACTGGTGTTCGAGTTCCACTACTTTTTCATGCGCAAGTTCTGGTTCGCCTACATGGCCAAGGCGGTGGTGGTGATGCCGGGCGGCTTCGGCACCCTGGACGAACTGTTCGAGCTGCTGACCCTGATCCAGACACGCAAGATCCGCAAGCACCTGCCAATCGTCCTGTTCGGCGAGCGCTACTGGTCGGAGGTGATCAATTTCGAAGCACTGAGCCGTTACGGCACCATCGATGGTGCCGATCTGGGGCTGTTTTTTCGTACCGATTCGGTGGACGAGGCGTTCGATTTCGTGACCGAGCAGTTGCGCATCTATGCCATGGGAACCCCCGGCGCAACCTTGTAGCCTGCATTTGCATGTCGCCGCCGGTCGCGGCGTTCCGGCTCCGGTCCCCGTAGCTGCAACGCCGCCGGGGTCGGACCGGAGGGGACGAGCTGCGGGGCGCTTCGCTTCGGATCAATTCAATCGGCCAGGGTCGATCAGCCAAGGTCAATCGGCCAAGGTCCATCGGCCAAGGTCCATCGGGAGGTATGCATCCATGCTCAAGAAAGGGTTCAAGGATCTGCTGGCGGAAGCCAATGCCGCCGTCGATTGCATCAGCGTAACCACGGCACAGGAACTGGCCGGGCGGCCCGATGTCGTGTTCGTCGACGTGCGCGAGGGTCACGAATGGGCCGAGGGGCATATTCCCGGGGCGGTCCATGCTCCGCGGGGGCTGCTCGAATTCATCGCCGCCCCGGACGGTCCGCTGCACAACCCGGAATTGATCCCGCAGAAAACCCTGGTCCTTTATTGCGGCACAGGCGCACGTTCAGCATTCGCCGCCAAGACATTGAAAGACATGGGGTTTCCTGATGTGCGTTCGATGGTCGGCGGGATCGGCGCCTGGCGCCAGGCCGGCGGCGAAATTGCGCGATAGCTACGCGACGGACGTCCATCTCAGGCGATGCGACCCGGCAAGTGCTTGCATCAATTGTGACAGTTTTGTTACATCGGGCCATTCCTGTGCCATACTGGAACAAAGTTTCGTCAATGGCCGGGATCTCATGCCGCGTGCCGCGGCGATACCCATGCGGCGGTCGTCTGTCGGGGATGCGCGCGTGACGGGACGTGGGATGCGCACGGTGAGGCGCCGTCCGCGGAAGTTGGCCGGCCCGCGAGATCGAGAGCCGGTTCTTGGGAGGAAACGGGGTTGGCGGGGCACGAACTGCTGCTACACATCGCCGGTGGGGTCGCTCTGCTATTGTGGGCGACGCGCATGGTGCGTACCGGCATCATGCGTGCCTACGGCGGGGAAGTGCGCCGCATTCTCGGCCGCTCGACCGGCAACCGCATTTCCGCCTGCCTCATAGGCTTGGCGACGGCCGGGCTGCTGCAAAGCTCGACCGCGACCGCGCTTCTGGCGGTTTCCTTTGCCG
>RFLL01000302.1 GCA_003693905.1 Alphaproteobacteria bacterium | reverse complement strand
CGATAGTGGCAATGCGCGTGCCGGCCAGCCCCAGGGTACCGGCGCTTATGGCCTCGATGGTGACTGCGATCTCGTCACTGGCAACAATCCCGGAACCGATTCGGTAGGCCAGGTTCTGCGCGGCGATGGAAAGCTTGCCCGTGTAGGCCTGGCTGAGGTCGAGCAGGCTCGCATCCACCAGCGCCGCCTGCCCTGGTGCGACGTTGATGGCATCGGCGATGAAGGTCGTCGAATCCAGATTGATGGTCAGAGCAAGCTGCGGCAACGTGGCGCGATCGAGGTCGATCAGACCGCGGCCGAAGACATCGTCGATGCCCGCTTCACCGAGGTCGGTGGCGGTGCTGAACAGCAGGTTGACCGCTTCTTGACCGGACAAGTCCGAAAACTTGTCCATGACCAGAGCCAATGCGCCCGAAACCATCGGCGCCGCCATCGAAGTGCCGTCCTTGAGTTCGAAATCACCCCCCGCCTTGGTCGACAGGATGCCCACCCCCGGTGCGGCCACGGTGAAATCCGCGACGAAACCGGCGCGGTTGCTGAAGCTTGCCAGTGCATTGTCGTCGTCGGTTGCGACCACCGAGATCAGCATGCCCTTGGCCTCGGGTTTGACCGCAAAGTTGGCTGGCGAACCGGGCGACTGCAGGCTTGAGTTCCCGGCCGAAGCGACCACGACCACGCCGGCGTTGACGGCGCGGCCGATGGCGTCAGCCAGATCCTGGTCGATCTGCGTCGTGGAGGCGCCGAGGCTCAGGTTGATGATGCGCACCCCGGTCGAAACCGCATAGTCGATGGCATCGGCCAGGTCGTTCTGATTGATCGGGCCGAGCGGATCGGAATCCGCACGGGTGACGCGGATGGATACCACCTCCGCCTCATAGGCAACACCATGCACCCCGGTATCGTTCTTTTCCGCGGCGATGATGCCGGCGACGTGGGTCCCGTGGCCTGAATTGGACGTTCCGGCCAGATCGTCGCCGAGACCGGTGGTGGGGTTGGTGGTGCGATCGAAGATGGCTTTGACATCGACCGGTCCACCCGCCGCGGCACCGGTGCCGGTCACGCCACTGGCATCAATTTCCAGAGCGACGGCCTTGCCGGCTCCGTTGCCACCCTGCCCGACAAGGATCACGGTCGCCACATCGACCCCGGCGCTCAGGTTGACGCCGGTGGCCTCGAAAATGGTGCCATCATCGGTGGTCAGCCGCACGGTCGCGTTGTCGGCGGTGCCGGTAAAACTCAGGTCCTGGGCCTGACTTTTGTCCATAAACGAGAAATCGCCGAAGGTGCCGAAGAAGGGCTGACCGTTGGCAAGGCCGTGACCGAAGCCGACATTGCCGAGCTTTTCGGCACCGAAGGTGACGGCGCCGAGGTTGACCGCCGCACCGACCATGCCGTCGACGATATCGACCGACTGGACCGTGTTGAGGTTGTCGTCGAGATCCGTGTGCGTGCGATCGACACCGCTGTCGATGACCGCCACCTTGATGCCCTTGCCGGTGGCCCCGCGGGCATAAGCGGCCGAAGCACGAATATTGTCGAGGGCGCTGGAGGCGGCATATTCGGCCGTTTCGAACGTCGTGCGATCAAGCTCGCCGACGACCGCGCCAAGGGCGTTGCCGTTGATGTCGGTGGCGGTGACGATCAGGCGGTCGGTGCCGGTGCTTTTGCCGTCATCCAGAAACACGATGCGCCGGGCATCGATATCGGCCTGGGTGAAGGTATCGCCCAGTCCCAGAGCCTTGCCGTCGAGTTCGATCGTGCCTTTGGTCGGCAGACTGCGGATCGTGTAGATGATGCCCTTTTCCGTATCGCCCTGAAGCAGACTGCGGCCGTTGAATTTGGTGACCTTGGAGATGCGGTCGATCTCCTTCACCAGCGCATTGAATTCGGTGTCGAGCATGGCCCGTTCGACGTCGGAGATCTGCTCCGACGCCGCCTGTACGGCCAGCGTCTTCATGCGCACGAGAATCATGTCGATCGAGGCGGCGGCACCGTCGGCGATCTGCAACATGGTGCTGGCCTGCCCGGCGTTGAGCGCCGCCTGCTGCAAGGACGCAATCTCTGCGTTCAGGCGCGAGCCGATCGCCATCGCCGCCGCGTCGTCGCGCGCGCCGAGCACGCGGGTGCCAGCGGAAAGCTGCGCAATCGAGCGCGTCAACCGCGCGTCGTTCTCGACGAGCAGGCGATTGGCAACGGCCGCGCCGGTGTTATGCAGAACAGAGAGCGCCATCCTGGCTGCTTCCTATTTCTCGCACTCGCAGAACGCACTGATACCTTCAGTGCGGCAGACAGACCTGCCTGCAGCAACAATTTCTGGCAAATCGCAGTATATTGGAAGGGTTCTAAATTTTACCTGAAAAAGCGTTCCTAACGGCCCGCTAAGAGATGTCCCTAACGGCTGGCTAAGAGACGTCCCTAACGGCCCGTTCATTCTGTTCGACGGCCCCTGCCTTCGGCCGCGCCCGGACCCGTCTTCACGGACCTGTCGGATGAGCAAAAAAATGGCTGGGGCGCCAGGATTCGAACCTGGGATCGCGGGACCAAAACCCGCTGCCTTACCACTTGGCTACGCCCCATCGGCGGGTTTGTTCAAGGCGGAATGAGACCAGATGTCCGGACCCGCGCAAAGCGGGTCCTGTTCTAGCGCCGAAGCCGGGGGCCTGCAACGGCTGCGCGCACCGGTTTCACCACCGCAAACGCCCCCGAGGATCGCCGGCCGGATCGGGGTGCGGCTCGTGCTCGCGCGCGGGTGCGGATGCCGGGACCGGGACGGCCCCGTCCCCCCTCGGCACCCGCCAAGCATAGTGCCAGCCGAACACCAGCCCGGCCCCGATCCACAGAGCTTCGCGACCCCGGCGGACAAGAGCAAGAGCCAGACCGAGGGCCGGCCGCCCGCTCAGGGCATCAAGCAGAAACACGAAGCCGGCCTCGCTGGCGCCGAGCGCTCCGGGAATGAAAAAGGCTCCGGCCCGCACGAGCTGCGCCGCCGTCTCGATCATCCAGGCCTCGGCCCATCCCACGGGCTGGCCGAGAAACCGCAACGCCACATAGATCTCGGCCGTGCCGAGACCCCAGTGCGCAAGTGCCAGAGCGAACGCCAGCGCAAAGCGCCCGGGGCGGCCGCCGTAGAAGGCAACAAAGCGCTCGTCGACCTCGTGGATGTGATCAAGGAAGGCAACCAGCGCCTGCCCGATGCGCCGGCGGGCCAGCCACTGCGCCAGGCGGCTGGCGGCGCGCCACCGCTGAACCACGAAAAAGCCGATGACCCCGGCCCCCAGCAGCCCGAGCCCGGCGGTCATCGCCGTCGGCAGGACCGCCGGCACCTCCGGCTTCTGCCACAACAAGACAAGTCCGCCCAGTGAAAAGACAATCAGCGCCAGAAGATTGACCGTCTTGGTCATGATCAGAGAGGCGATGGCCTCGCGATAACCGATGGCGTAGTTGCGTTTGAGCAGAATCGCCTTGGCCGGCTCGCCGCCGAGTGAGCCGGCCGGCACCACGGCATTGAGGGCCTCGCCGACCAGCCGCACCCTGTTGAGGCGGGCAAACCACGCCGGATCGCACCGCGCACTCGGCAGCATCAGATGCCACGAGGCGGTGTCGAACGCGAAGGCCGCCAGATAGATCCCCAGCACACCCGACACCCCGCCCCCGCCCAGGTTCGAGACCGCAGCCCACACCTGCGCCCAATCGGCACCGACCACCAGCAGGCCGAACAGCCCCAGTCCGAGCAGCAGAGCCACCATGCGCGCGATCATGGCTCCGCCCCGTTGCGACGACGCACCAGCGTCAGCAGCGCCGGCAGCACGATCAGGGTGCTGCCCAGAGTCAAGGTGATGGCGATGGTCAGCAGCAGCCCCATGCTGGCCGTGCCCCGATGGCTAGACAACGCCAGCGCGCCGAAGGAGCCGATCGTGGTCAGCGCACTCAACAGCACGGCGCGCGGCGTGCTCGACGCCATCAGGCCCATGGTTCCGGCATCACGGGCCCGAACGACGATATGGATGCCCCCGGCAACGCCAAGACCGAACAGCAGCGGCAGCACGATCACGTTGGCGAAGTTGAACGGAATCCCGAACACCACCGTCGCCGCAATGCTCAACACCGCAGCCAGGGTGAGCGGCGCCAAAACAAGCAGGCTGTCGCGCCCGTCGCGCAGCACGACCAGCAGCAACGCCACGATCCCCGCCGCGGCATAGGCGCCGGCCTCGAAAAAGGCGCGCACCACCGCCCGTCCGGCCGCGGTGATGATGATCGGAAAACCGCCGGCCTCGGGTGCCACCGCCTGCACGGCATCGACAAAGCGTCGTCGCGCCGCCGCATCGCGCAGATCGTCGCGGGGGACGACCTTGACCAGCGCCCGTCCGTCGCCGGCGACCATGCGCGCGCGCAACGAGGCCGGCAGATCGTCGATCGTCACCGGCCCCGCCTCCAGCGCCGTCTCCAGGCTCGCAAGCCGGGCCGGCAACCCGCCCAGCAACGCACGACGCAGGGCCGCCAAGGTCGCGTCGTCATCGCCCACCTCGCCCAGGGCCCGGGCCAGGGCCCGCGCCGCCGCGGCCAGAGGCCCGGTCGTCACCTCGAGATCGGCACGCAGGGCGCGCAGAGCACGGCGTTCGGCTTCACCGTCGGGCGGCACAGACACCTCGAAGCCATAGAACAGCGGCGCCAGGAAGAAACCCATTTCTTCGATGATCTGCAATTTCGCGTCCTGATCGCGAGGCACGTAATCGGCCAGCGTGCGCGCCTCGGCCACTTCGGGCAATGGTTCCAATCGCGCCGCCAAGGCCTCGGCGGCAGCCAGATCGGAGGTCAGAACCTCGGCGCTGTAGGGCTGCACCCGGGGGTCGTCGATGAGGTCGATCAACGTGGCCACCGATTCCGCCTCGGGATCGCGCAGGTTGAGCGGATCGTCGTCGAAACGGGCGTACGGCACCGCACTCAACGAAGCAAGGCCGAGGAGCGCGGCCCCGAGGACGACCGCCCGCGGCTGGCGTGCCACCGCGGCACGCACACGTAGCGCCAGCGGTTCGGCCAGGGGAGCCCCCCCGGGGCGGGCCGGGCACAGGG
>RFLL01000301.1 GCA_003693905.1 Alphaproteobacteria bacterium | reverse complement strand
TCCTATAACCCCGCCATGCGCTTCGTCCTTACCGTCATCGGGGCCCCCGGCTCAAGCCTGCCGAATGCCGGGCTGGTCGAGGCCGCGGGCACGGCCCTGGCCGGGTGCGGCCACCGGCCGGGACCGCCCGACTGGCTGGCCCCCGAGGAAGCCTGTGACATTCCCTTCGAGCTCGCGACCACGGAACCGGAAGAGGCCGGCACCGGCGACATCCTCTCCGCCGTGCGGGCGCAACTGGCCGGGGCGCCGGTCGATCTTGCGATCCTGCCGACAGCCGGGCGGCGCAAGGCGCTGCTGGTTGCCGACATGGAATCGACCGTCATCGGCCAGGAAATGATCGACGAGCTGGCCGAAATCGCCGGGATCGGCCCGCACATCGCCGCCATCACCGCGCGGGCGATGGCCGGGGAGCTGGATTTCACGGCGGCGCTGAGGGAACGGGTGGCGCTGCTGCGCGGCCTGTCCGTCGCGGCACTGGAGCGCGCCGCCCGGCGCATCACCATCGATCCCGGCGCGCGCACCCTGGTCCAGACCATGCGGGCGCACGGCGCCTGGACGGCGCTCGTCTCCGGCGGCTTCGACTACTTCGCGAGCGTGGTCGGGCGCGCCTGCGGCTTCGACGAGATCCGTGCCAACCGCCTGCTGCTCGCCGACGGGATGCTGAGCGGCACCGTGGCGGAACCGGTGCTCGACCGCGACGCCAAGCTTGCCACCCTGCACGAGCTGGCGAAGCGACGCGGCGTGAAGCCGGCTGCGAGCTGCGCCGTCGGCGACGGAGCCAACGATCTCGCCATGATCCGCGCCGCGGGCCTGGGAGTGGCGTACCGGGGCAAGCCGCTGTTGCGCGCCGCGGCCGATGCCTGCATCGACCATGGCGATCTCAGCGCGCTGCTCTATCTCCAAGGCTACCGCAAGAACGACTTCCGCACCTGACGTCCGGTCAGAAGGCGAACGGCGGCCCCGCAGGCGGAGCCGCCGCATATCGACGTCTGCGAATCAGGCTCAACTGTCGTCGAGACGCACCGCGATCCACTGGAAATCGCCGTCGCGGAAGACCAGCAGAGTAACCACGCGATACCCCTCGTCCTTGGCCTTGTTGATCCGCTCGACCACGTCGCCGGGGGTCTTCACCTGTTCCTGATCGACTTCCACGATCACGTCGCCGGGGCGCAGGCCCTTTTCCGCGGCACTGCTGCTTTCATCAACGTCGGTGATGACCACTCCCTCGGCCTTGTCGTCGATGCCGAAGCGCTCGCGCAGCTCGGGCGTCATGGTGTCGAGCTCCAGCCCCAGGGCCGGCACGGCACCGGAGGCGGCCTCGGGTTCGCCGGTCTGGGCCGTTGCGGCGGCAACCTTTTCTTCCTCCAGCTCACCGAGCGTGACTTTGAGGGTCTTCTTCTTGCCCTTGCGCCAGACGACGACATCGACCTCGCGGCCGATCGCGGTCTCGGCCACCATGCGCGGCAGCTTGCGCATGTCGGTGACTTCGCGGCCGTCGAATTCGAGAATGACGTCGCCCTGCTGGATGCCGGCGGCTTCCGCCGGGCCGCCTTCGGTGACGGAGGCGACCAGTGCCCCGTGCGGCTTGCCGAGACGCAGGCCCTCGGCGAGCTCCTCGGTCACGGTCTGGATCCGCACGCCGAGCCAGCCGCGACGAACCTCGCCGTACTTGCGCAACTGCGCGATCACGTTCCTGGCCAACGCCGATGGAATGGCAAAGCCGATCCCGATCGAACCGCCGGAGGGCGAGAAGATGGCCGTGTTGACGCCGATGACCTCACCATCGACGTTGAACATCGGCCCGCCCGAATTGCCGCGGTTGATGGCGGCGTCGGTCTGAATGAAATCGTCGTAGGGGCCGGCATTGATATCGCGCTGGCGCGCCGAGACGATCCCCGCCGTCACCGTCCCGCCGAGGCCGAACGGGTTGCCGATCGCGATCACCCAGTCGCCGATGCGGGTTTTCTCCGAATCACCCCACTTGGCGGCCGGCAGCGGCTTGTCGGTATCGACCTTGAGCAGGGCCAGATCGGTCTTTTCGTCGCGGCCCACGACCTTCGCTTCAAGCGTAGTGTCGTCGTGCAGGCGGACGGTGATCTCATCGGCCTCGGCGATGACGTGATTGTTGGTCACGATGTAGCCGGCCGGGTCGATGATGAACCCGGAGCCCAGCGAATTGGCCCGGCGCCGGCCCCGGGGCGGAAGCTGACCGCGACGTTCGAAGAATTCCTTGAAGAACTCTTCCAGTTCCTCGCTGCGCCGCGTCTCGATCAGTTGCGTGGTGGCGACGTTGACGACGGTCGGCAGCAGCGCCTCGGCCAGATCGGCGAAACTTTCCGGAGCCGAGCGCGCCTGAGCGGGAGCCAGCACCGGAAGCGCAAGCACACCGCTTACCAATGCGGCCGCAATCGCGCGCCGGGCCGGGCGCGGAATCGAATGCAACCTGTCGCGACGCATGATGCGCGCCGAGCGGAACAACAGCAGTCTCACGTGAGATGTCCTCCACGATTGCACGACCGAGGTCCTGCCATGCACCTCGGCGGGGTCATTGAGAGCGGACGGTCATTCGACGCCTGCGCACCAGGACGCCCGGGCATCCGAAATGACCGGGGCTCTGTTTCGCGACATCGAACGAACGACGCTGGGCGGTCAGGCATTGATCCGGCCCCGAACCTGTGCCGGGAACTGGGCAGAATTATGACTGAGACACGCGGGCATGGCCAGAACGCGGGCCAGCGCCGGGCGGACGTCCGGAAGCGGAGAGCGGAAGCCGGAAGGCAACCAGGCGGCCATATCGCCGTCATCCGGGCGCCCGGTCCGTGCTCCCTCAGCCGAAACTGCGAATCAGCCACACCAGCCCCACGCCGAGTGCCGCTGCCGCCAGCCCGCCCAGGCGCAGAATTTCAGGCGGCGTGCGTTCCAGCATCGTGACGATCTGTCCCAGACGATGCGGCAGCAGCGCAAGAAACAGGCCTTCGATCACCAGCACCAGCGCCAGCCCGGTCAGAAGATCCTGCATCCGCCTCGTACCGGTATTCGCCCCGGTATTCGCCCCGGTATTCGCCATCGTCGGCACCTGCCGCCATTGCGAGGCGCCACCGTTGCGGCTCGGAACCGCCGGCCTTTCGGGGCATGCGCCCGGTTCCTTATTGCACGCTCTGCTTCAGCGGCCGCGGCCCGATCTGCGAGAAGAAATCGAAGAACTCGCTGTCCGGCGACAGCACCATGTACGTGCTTTCGCCCGACAGGGCCTTTTCGTACGCCTGCATCGAACGATAGAAGTTGAAGAAATCGGGATCACGTCCGTACGCATCGTTGAGAATCCGGGTGCGTACGGCCTCGCCACGGCCGCGCTCGATCTCGGCTTCGCGTTCGGCCTCGGCCCGGATCACCGTCGCCTCGCGGTCGGCCGCGGCGCGGATGCGCTGGGCCTGCTCGAAGCCCTGGGCGCGAAATTCCGCCGCTTCGCGTTCGCGTTCGGAGCGCATGCGCGCATAGACGTCCTGACTGATCTGCTCGGGGAAATCGGCGCGGCGGATGCGCACGTCGAGCAGCTCGATCCCGAACCGGCCCGCCTCCGCATTCACGTTGCGTTTGATCTCCTGCATGATCTCGACGCGCTCTTCCGACAGTACGCTGGCCAGCGTCGTGTTGCCGAGCCCACCGCGCAGAGAGGCGTTGATGATCGGCCCCAGGCGCTGGCGCACGCCGCCTTCGGTGCGCACCGTCTTGAAGAATTCCAGCGGATCCCTGATGCGGTAGCGGGCGAAGGCATCGACCAGAATCCGTTTCTGGTCGGCCAACAGGATGCTTTCGACCGGGGGATCGAGATTGAGCACCCGCTTTTCGTAGAAGAGCACGTTCTGCACGAACGGCAACTTCCAGTGCAAGCCCGGCTCGCTCACCACCCGCTTCGGCTTGCCGAGCTGGAGGACGATCGCCTGGCGCGTCTGGTGCACCGTGAACGCCGCGCTGGACAAGACGATGCCTGCGACGACGGCCAGAACACCGCCGATCAGGAAAACCCTACGATCCATGGTCGCTTCCTCCTTGCCCGCTCATTGCGCCGCCGACGGAGCCAGCGTTGGCGTACGCCGGCTGCTGCCGGCGCGCGAGCCGCCCTGGCGCAACTGATCGAGCGGCAGGTACGGCACCACGTTCTGGGTGCCGCGATCCATGATCACCTTGTCGCTGCCGCTCAGCAGCTTCTGCATGGTTTCCAGATACATCCGCCGCCGGGTCACCTCCTTGTTCTGGAGATACGCCTGGTAGACCTGGAGGAACCGCTGGGCTTCGCCTTCGGCTTCGTTCTTCAACCGCTCGCGATAGCCCTGGGCCTGCTGGATGATCCGCTGCGCTTCGCCGCGCGCGCGGGGCAGCACGTCGTTGCGGTAGGCGTCGGCTTCGTTGCGCAGGCGCTCGCGATCCTGGCGGGCGCGCTGGACATCGTCGAAGGCGTCGATCACCGGAGCTGGCGGCAGCACTTCCTGGAGCTGGACCTGGGTGATTTCGATGCCGGCGTCGTATTCATTCAGAATACCCTGCAGAAGCGTACGGGCCTTGACCTCGATGTCCTGACGCGCCTCGGTCAGGGCCGGCTGGATGTCCGTACGCCCGATGATCTCGCGCATGGCGCTTTCCGCCGCGATCTTCACGGTCGCCTCGGGATTGCGGATGTTGAACAGGAACTTGCCTGCATCCGCGACCTTCCATTGGACCGTGAAGTCGATGTCGATGATGTTCTGGTCGCCGGTCACCATCAGGCTTTCTTCGGGCACGTCGCGACGCTGGGTGCGGCTGGACCGGTCGCCGCCGAGCGTGCGAAAGCCGATGTCGATGGCGTTGATCCGTTCGACGCTGGGCGTCTCGACCGTCTCGATCGGATACGGCCAGTGCCAGTTGAGGCCCGGCTGGGTCGTCGCCACCCACTTGCCGAAGCGCAGCACCACGCCCTGCTCGTCGGGCTGGACGCGGTAGAATCCGGACAGAACCCAGACCACCAGAAGACCGACCAGGATCAGCATGAAGCCGCGCCCGCCGCCCAGACCGCCGCCGGGCAGAAGGCTTTTGAATTTCTCCTGCCCGCGACGGATCATTTCCTCCAGGTCCGGCTGGCGCGGCCCCTGACCGCCGCCACGCCCCCACGGACCGCCGCCGCCACCGCCGGGGCCACCGCCCCACGGGCCGCCGCCACCCCCTCTGTTCTCCCAAGGCATACGCGTTCTTCCCAGATTGTCTGCGTTACAAGAGTCGGCCGGATTGCAAAGACTGCTTAAGGACTGCTGCCTGCCTGACTGCCCGCCCCGTCCGTCCGGATGCGACCCGGACATGACGGTGCCCGGTTTCCAAAGCCGGCGCGAGGCCTTATATCATCAATTCGACGTCGTGTTGACAGAAAGACCGCCGAACACGATCGCGATACGCATCCGTTCGATCACGCGTCGGCGGAACCATACCATATTGGCTGCATGCCGGAGTTTACAACCATGCCCCAGGTGACTGAACAGCAAGTCCGCGATGCGCTCAAGAACGTTGTCGAGCCTGAAGCCGGGCGCGACATCATCAGCCTGGGCATGGTTTCCGGCGTCGTGATCCGTGACGGCAACGTCGGTTTCGCAATCGAGGTCGACCCGCGCAAGGGACCCCGGATGGAGCCGCTGCGCAAGCAGGCCGAGCAGGCGGTGATGGCCCTGCCGGGGGTGGTGTCGGTGACTGCGGTGCTGACTGCGCATCGCGAAGCCCCATCCGGCCCGGCAACCCCGTCCGCCGGGCGCCCCGGCACCGCGGCGCGGGCGTCCGCCGCCCCGGCCGGGGCCGGGGAGCGGCCTCTGGTGCCCGGCGTGCGTGCCATCGTGGCGGTGGCCAGCGGCAAGGGCGGCGTTGGCAAATCGACCACGGCGGTCAACCTGGCGGTCGCCCTGGCGGTCCTGGGGCATCGGGTCGGCATGCTCGACGCCGACATCTACGGCCCCTCGATACCGCGCATGCTCGGTATCGCCGGGCGGCCGACCTCTCCCGACGGGCGCACCCTGCGGCCGCTGGAAAACTACGGCGTCAAGTGCATGTCGATGGGTTTCCTGGTCGCCGAAGACACGCCGATGATCTGGCGCGGGCCGATGGTTCAAAGCGCTCTGCAACAGATGCTGCGCGACGTCGAATGGGGGGACCTAGACATCCTGATGGTCGACATGCCGCCGGGCACGGGCGATGCCCAGCTCAGCATGTCGCAGCAGGTGCCGCTGGCCGGCGCGGTGATCGTCTCGACGCCGCAGGACATCGCCCTGCTCGATGCGCGCAAGGGGCTCAACATGTTCCGCAAGGTCGACGTGCCGGTGCTCGGCATCGTCGAGAACATGAGCCAGTTCGTATGCCCCAACTGCGGCCACGTCGCCCATATCTTCAGCCACGGCGGTGCCGAACGCGAGGCCGAGCGCTTGGGGGTGGAGTTCCTCGGCGCCGTGCCGCTGGACATCGCGATCCGCGAAACCTCCGACAGCGGGCAGCCGATCGTCGTCTCCCATCCCGACAGCCCCCAGGCCAGGACCTATCTTCAGATCGCCGAACGGATCTGGGACAAGATCGCCACCGGCCCCGGCGAACGCCCGCAGGCCCCGCGCATCGTCATGCAGTGAGCGGGCGCAGGATCATGGCCGGAGCTGCGAACGTATCCGTTCTCAGTCGCCGAACATCTTGCGCAGGTTTTCGAACCCGGCCTCGTAGACGCCGCGAATGGCCGCCACGGCATCGTTTTCCGGTGCGCCGGCAGGGGTGAACGTGCTCGACCATTCGACGGTGCAGCCGCCTTCCGGCGCCTCGCGAACACGAATCGTGGCCGTGTAATCGGCCACCGGCAGCGGCCCCGATACGAT
>RFLL01000300.1 GCA_003693905.1 Alphaproteobacteria bacterium | reverse complement strand
GGTCTTCGCTGCCGATCAGGATGTGGTTGCCGTGCTCGGGGCGCATGTAGACGGCGATGTCGTTGTCGGAATAGACGCAGCCCCGGTGCTCGAAATCGAACCCGCCCGGAGCGGGAACGTGGCACACCTCGTGACGCAGCGCCCGGGTGCGGATCTTCATGCCCGCCTCGACCCCGGCCATGCGGTTGATCTTGAAGGAATGAGGGCCGGCGACGTTGACCACGACCGGGGCCCGGATCATCTCGCCGCTTTCCAGCACGACGCCGGCTGCCCGGCCGCCTTCCTTGACGATGTCGGTCACCGCGGTGCGGAACCGGAACACTGCTCCCTTGGCCTCGGCCGCGCGCTGCAGATTGTGGCTGGCAAGTTGCGGATCGGTGACGTAGCCCCCGGTGGGGAAGAACAGCGCCCCGGCAAGCGTGCGCCCGTTGGGCCGGCCGAAGTCGGGATCCTCCGGCCGCTTGGGTGGGGCGAAGGAATCCAGCGTGACGATCGGCAGGCGGGCCCGGACGTCATCGGGCGAGAGGTCTTCGTACGGACAGCCGATCTCGTCCATGATCGCCGCAATGTGGGCAAGGTGCCGGTTGCCTTCCGTCTTCATCACCAGACAGCCGCAATCGACATAGCGGGCCAGGCCGCGCTCATCGGCAACGCCCACGAAATCGGCCCAGGCCTTCCAGTAGAAGTGACTTTCGTAAGCCAGCGCCGAGCCGTCGACGGTCGAATAATAGGGCCGGATGATGGCGCATGAGCCCGACGTCGAGCCATAACCCGCCGCCGGCAGCCGGTCCACGTTGAGGGTACGCCAGCCCTTGCGGGCAAGGCCAAGAGCAAGCGCCGCGCCGATGATTCCGGCCCCGATGATGATGGCATCAAAATCCCTGGTCGCCATGGGCAGACGGTCTCTCCTGCGTTCTAGGTTTGTTTACCTATATCCTTTAGCATGCTTGGTATACATATCATCCGCTCTGCCAGCGTCGGCATTGCCACGACCGGCGGGATCGGTGGCCCAAGGCTTCGGGACTATACGGCGGCCGCGAACGGCGGGAACGGGCCGGATTCGACACCTTCTGCGCCGCATCCGACATCCATGCAACCCGACCGGGACGGGCGCGGATTTGCGGTTGGTGAAGAGGGCGATATACACTTTTAAGTTGCATTTGTTTCGTATTCTCGCCTTTGCCGCCTGATCCCGACGGACAGAACCGACCTGCCAAAGGAACCCCCATGACCGGGCGAAATCAACCGCGCGTTCTTCTGGTCGAAGATTCGCCCGATCTGGCATGGATGTACGCCCGCTATCTGGCCGGCGAGCCGATAATTCTGGAACACGTCTCGACGCTGGCTGCGGCGCGCGCCTGCCTGGCCGCAAAGCCGCCGGCGGTGATGATTGTCGATCTCCATCTGCCCGACGGCGACGGTCTCGAACTGCTGTCGGAAGTTGCGGCCCGGGGGCTGGCATGCACCGTGATCGTGATTACCGCCTATGGCAGCATCGAGCGTGCGGTGGCGGCGATGCGGGCCGGGGCCTATGATTTTCTGGCCAAGCCGTTCCCCGCCGAGCGCCTGATCATCACCCTGCGCAACGCGCTCGAGCATCGGCGCCTGAGCGGCCTGGTGACTCAGTACGAGCAGACCTTCGGGCGCGAGCGTCTGCACGATCTGATCGGCGCCTCGGCACCGATGCAGACGGTCTATCGCATCATCGAAAACGTCGCTCCCAGCACGGCCCCGGTCTTCATCACCGGGGAAAGCGGTACCGGCAAGGAATTGTGCGCCCATGCCATCCACGCCTGCGGCCCCCGCCGCAAGGCCCCGTTCGTGGCCATCAACTGCGCCGCGGTTGCCCGCGATCTGATGGAAAGCGAAATCTTTGGCCACGTGCGCGGCGCCTTTACCGGGGCCATTGCGGCGCGCACCGGGGCGGCACGTCTGGCCGATGGCGGGACCCTGTTCCTTGACGAGGTCTGCGACACCGATCTGGCCGTGCAGAAGAAACTTCTGCGCTTCGTTCAAAGCGGACGGTTCCGGCCGGTGGGCAGCGACCGCACCGAAAAGGTGGACGTGCGTCTGATCTGCGCCACCAACAGGGATCCGTGGGCCGAGGTCGAGGCCGGGCGGTTCCGCGAAGACCTCTACTACAGGTTGTATGTCGTGCCCTTGCACATGCCGCCGCTGCGTGAGCGCGGCGATGATATCATACGCCTTGCCCGTGCCTTCCTGCGCGAGTTCGCAGACGAGGAGAACAAGGCATTCCGCACCTTTGATTCGCGGGTGGAGGCCGCCTTTCTGGCCTATCCGTGGCCGGGCAATGTCCGCGAGCTGCGCAATGTCGTCCGCACCATCGTGGTTCTGCACGACGGCACGCTCGTGCAGCCCGCCATGCTGCCGCCGGCCCTGGCCCGGTATGGCGATGTCCCGGCGGCGGAGGGCGCGGCACCTTCCGAAACTCCGGCTGCGGGCGGATCCGGCATCTCCGATTCGATCACGACATTGCGCCCCACGCCGGCGGCGGCTCCAGAACCGGGGGATGACCAGCCCGTACAGTCGTTGCACGAAATCGAGCGCGCCGCGATCGAAGCCGCCCTCGCGCGCTGTGGCGGCAACATCACCCGTGCCGCCGCCCTGCTCGGCATCAGTCCCTCGACGATCTATCGCAAACGCCAAGCCTGGCAGAAAAACAAACGCCGGACGAAAACGGAACCGCCCCGTTCGAAGTAGCCCCCTTGCCGAGCGGCGAAGGGGGCTGTAAAGCTCCCGGTCTTCGCCACATGCACATGAAAAGAAGAAAACACGCGACAGCAAGGGACACGAGGCCGGGCCATGATCCAGGGCGTCACTTTCGATCTGTGGGACACCATCGTTCGCGATGAATCGGACGAACCGAAACGCGCTGCCCGGGGCCTGCGCCCCAAAAGGGAAGAGCGCCGCCACCTACTGTGGAAAGCGCTCGATCAGATCGATCCGATCGACCCGGCGCATGTGGCGCTGGCCTATGACGTCGCCGACGCCGCCTTCAACCGCGTCTGGCACGACCAGTTCGTTACCTGGACGATCGAGGAACGTCTGCGCGTGATCCTCGCCGGGCTCGGGCGCGACCTGCCCGAGGACGACTTTGCCCGGGTTCTCCAGGCCCATGAGACCATGGAGGTCGACATTCCCCCCGATCCGATCGACGGCGTGGCCGAAGCGTTGGCGCGTCTGGCGCAGCGTTACAAGCTGTGCATCGTCTCGGATACCATCGTGACGCCGGGCCGGGGCCTGCGCGCCCTGCTGGAAAAGCACGATCTGGCAAAATATTTCTCCGGGTTCGCGTTTTCCGACGAAGTCGGGCATTCGAAGCCGCATCGTGCGATGTTCGAATCAGCGGCGGCGCAACTGAACCTGCCCTTGGAGCACCTGGTTCACGTCGGCGATCGCGACCACAACGACGTCAAGGGGCCGCAGGCGCTGGGCATGAAAGCGGTGCTGTTTACCGCCGCCCGCGCCCACGACAAGGATCGCACCTCGGCCGATGCGATCTGCGAACGCCACGCCGATCTGCCGGACGTCATCGACCGCCTGGCCGGCGTCTGAATACACGAAAGACGAAAGCGGAAAACGAAAGCGGAGACCACGCCATGGCCGATCAGCCGCGCTTCATCGTCGTCGACGGATACGCCCGCGAAGGGCGCGAGGAGCTGGCCCGCGGCGGCGCCACCCCGGCCGGGGAGCTTTATGCCCGCATGCTCAAGGAATGCGCACCGGGGTGCCACGTCGACATCGTCTATCCGGCCGATCCCGATTCCGCGCTGCCGAGCGGCGCGGCGATCGCCCAGTACGACGGCATCGCTTGGACCGGGTCCAGCCTGACCATCTATGCCGACGATCCCAAGGTGGCGCCGCAGATCGAATTCGCGCGCGCCGCCTTCGAAGCCAGGGTACCCAGCTTCGGAAGCTGCTGGGCGGCCCAGATCGCCGTCGTCGCCGCCGGCGGGCTGTGCGCCGCCAACCCGCGCGGACGCGAGATGGGTATCGCGCGCAAGATCGCCCTGACCCCGGAAGGACGCGCGCATCCCCTGTATACGGGCAAGAAGAGCGTCTTCGACGCGTTCATCAGCCACGAGGATGAAGTCACCCACCTGCCGCCGGGGGCAAGCGTGCTCGCCTCCAACGATTTCTGCCGAGTCCAGGCGGTCAGCGTGGTCCACAAGGGCGGCGTGTTCTGGGGCCTGCAATACCACCCCGAATACGATCTGCATGAACTGGCGCGTCTGTGCTACTGCCGCAAGCAGCGCCTGGTCGACAAGGGCTTCTTCAAGGATCTTGATGCCGCACAGGCCTATGTCGATCTGCTCGAAACCTTGCATCAGGATCCCGGACGACGGGACATTGCCTGGCTGCTGGGCATCGACGAGGACGTGATGAACGAAGACGTGCGCCGCGCCGAGGTGCGCAACTGGATCAACCTGCTGGTCGTCCCCGCCATACGCCAGCGGCGCTGAGCCCATGGTTGCGCCGCGCCCGACCCGCGCCTGGCAGCGCATGCTGAGCGGTCGTCGGCTCGATCTTCTGGATCCCTCGCCGCTCGACATCGAGATCGAGGACATTGCCCTCGGCCTGTCGCGGGTCGCCCGCTGGAACGGACAGACGCGCGGCCCCTGGGCCTTCAGCGTGGCGCAGCACTGCGTCGTGGTGGAGCGCCTGGTCGCAACCCTGTCGCCCGGGGCATCGGCCTCCTGGCGCCTGGCCGCACTTCTGCACGACGCGCCGGAATACGTCATCGGCGACCTGATCACCCCGTTCAAGGCGGCGGTCGGTCTCGACTACAAGGCGCTGGAGATGCGCCTGCTCGAAGCCGTCCATCTGCGCTTCGGCCTGCCGGCCCGGTTGCCGGCCACACTTGCGCGCCTGATCAAGCGCGCCGACCGCATCGCCGCCTACATGGAAGCGACGCAACTGGCCGGCTTCGACGAGGCCGAGGCGCGGCGCTACTTCGGTCGGCCGCGTGTCGCCATTGCGATGCGTCTTGCGCCCAAGCCGCCGGACGAGGCGCGCGCGGCCTATCTGAACCGCTTCGAGGCCCTGAGCGAGGACATCGCGACATCGGGCGCCCCCAAATCAGGTGCCCCCAAATCAGGCCTCCCGAAATCGTGACGGCCTCTGCCCAGGGGACGAGACGTGCCGGCGTTGACGCGTACGGTGAGGGCGTGTCTATCCTGAACCGGGCCGCGGAAGGCGCTCCTTCCGGGCCCCGTGTGGTCCAATGCAATGGGGTCGATGCAATGGAAGGGGCCGTCCTGCGATGCCGCGTTCGCCGATTTGTGACGACGCCGCGCTCCGGGTGCTGAATTGCGAACAAGTTGCCGCCTTCCGGCGCGACGGGTTCGTCGTCCTGCCGGGGTTTTTCGATACCGCGGCGATGCGTCGGATCACCGCCTGGGTTGACGAAGTGACGGCGTGGCCCGAACAGCCGGGCCGCCACATGGTCTATTACGAGGATAGTCTGTGCGTCCCGGGTACGCGCGTGATCCAGCGGATCGAAGATCTGACCCCGTTTCACGACGGCTTCCGCGCGCTTTATTGCAACAGTCGCCTGAGCGAGGTCGTGGCCGAGCTTCTGGGCGAACCGGCGGTATTGTTCAAGGACAAGATCAATTTCAAGCTGCCGGGTGGCGACGGCTTCAAGGCCCATCAGGATCAGCAGGCGGGATGGAGCACTTACGCCAGCTATTTCATTACCGCACTGGTCAGCATAGATGCGGCCCGCGAAGACAACGGATGCCTCGAGCTGGCAGCCGGCTGGCATGCCCGCGGTTTGCTCGGAAAGGAATGGGCGCCGCTCGATGCGAAGGTGAGCGCGGACATGGACTTCAAGCCCTGTCCGACGGCGCCCGGGGACGTCGTGCTGTTTGATTCGTTTGTGCCCCACCGCTCCGGCTCGAACCTGAGCGCGCAGCCGCGCCGGGTCCTCTATGTCACCTACAACCGGGCCTCGGAAGGCGATCACCGGGTTCGGTATTTCGCTGACAAACGCAGAAGCTTTCCGCCCGATATCGAACGCCTGCCGGGTAAAACCTACACCTTTCGCGTTTGAGCCTGAGCCCGGGCTCGGATGTGACTTGCACGTGTCCCGTGCAAGGGGTGCGCGTCAGGCCGCGGAGGCGGCCGATGGTTCATCTTCGCTCGCGGGTGCATCGGTGTCTTCGATCCGCTCCGCCGGCAGCTCGATACGTGCCGTCGTGCCACATCCCCGTGTGCTTTGGAGATCGAGGATGCCGCCGTGCATCTCGATCAGCGCCTTGGCGATCGGCAGGCCGAGGCCGGTGCCTTCGAATTTGCGCGCGTAGGGGCCTTCGACGCGGCCGAACGGGCTCAGCACCCGGGCGATATCTTTCGGCGCGATCCCGATTCCCTCGTCAATGACGCAAATTTCGACACCCCCGGCCGGCGTTCTGGCCGCGCGGATGTGCACCTGCTGACCCGCGGTCGAAAACTTGACGGCGTTCGAAAGCAGATTCAACAGGGCCTGGATCAAACGCCGCCGATCCGCGCGCACCCGGGGCAGGTCGGCGGGCACGTCCGCCACCAGTTCGATTCCCGTGCCTTCGGCCTGGACCTGGATCATGGCGATGCTCGCCTCGATCACTTCAACCAGCGAAACGTCCTCTTCCTCCAGGGTCAGTTCACCGGATTCCAGCCGCGCCATGTCCAGGATGTCGTCGATGATTGCCAGCAGATAACGACCGCTGCTCTGGATGTTGTGGGCACAATCGAGATACTTCGCCGTTCCGATGGGGCCGTAAAGCTGGGTATCGAGGATCTCCGCATAGCCGAGCACGGCATTGAGCGGGGTACGCAATTCGTGACTCATGTTGGCCATAAAGGCCGATTTCAGACGGCTGGCCTCTTCGGCGGCGGCCTTTTCGCGCATCAGGCGCACGTTTTCTTCGTGCTGGGCGTGAATCTGTTTTTCGCTGCGCCAGACCACCGCGATCAACGCCAGATAGAGGGCAAGCAGCGTCCCCATCACGGTGCTCACGACGATGCTTTGCGAACGGCGCAGCCGGGCCAGCGGCTCGGTCACGTCCTTGTAAAGTTCGAGCACGGCCACGACCTGACCATTCCGGCGCAAGGGGATGCAGGTGGCCAGGATGTCGCGGCCACCCAGTCCCGGAACCTCGTTATAAAACAGGGTGCTGACGATCTGGCCTTCGAGAGCCTGTCGGAACGATGCGGAGTACTTCTCTTTTTCTCCGATTTCTTGCGTTTGCGTGGAAAACACGGACAGGCCGTTCCTGTCGTAGATTTTGACCTTGAGCACCGACAATCCGTCCAGCATCGAAAGCATGTCATGGCGCAGGGCCGCCGTGCGCGCATGAGCACGCAGGTCTTCCGGGCTGCGGTTGTGGGCATTGTGCAGAAAATAGGCATAGCGTGGCCACACCACATTGGCGAAGGCGCGCCCCAGATCGATGTTGGAGGATTCCGCTTCCTCACGCATGTCGGCCCGCACCATGTGCCAGGCCAGAACGGCGATCAGGATGCACGTGCCGGCAACGAACAGGCCGCCGAATACCGCAAAGCGTCGTGTCAACGAACCAAAGACGGTGGAGCCACGGCCGCAGGTCATGGGCCACCTACCTGCAGGCGATCGGCACTGCGGCCAAGTGCAATGACGCGCGGCAGTGCAGGTCGTTTCGATTCGTTTCCCGAAAGCCGGTTTGAGCCACTGGCGGGGCCTCCCCGATTCAACATGCGCCGAACATGTTCTGTCCCAATTAGACACGTGTTCAAATTTGTATCATGCTCATCCCAGATATGACCGGAAACGATTGAATCTTTGTAAATTTATCATTGAGACGCGAGCGTTTCGCGCCGGCGACGATGGTTGGAGAATACGATTGCAACCATGGATTGGATATTGTCGTCCCCTGCACTATCCGTTTCTGCCGTTCTCGATCTCCTGATCTGGGGCTGTCTCATCTTCCTGCGCGGCGGCTACTGGCGCGCCGGGCCGTACCTCGACGATACCCAGCCGTCGCCGTCAACGTGGCCGCCGGTGGTTGCCCTGGTGCCGGCGCGCAACGAAGCTGACGTCATCGCTGACGCGCTGGGCGCGCTTGCGGCTCAGGACTATCCGGGTCGCTTCAACATCATCGTCATCGACGATCACAGCGATGACGCGACGGCAGCGGCCGCCAGGGCGGCCATCCCGGCGGCGCGCGCCGCCTGCGTGCGGATCATCGCCGCGCGCGATCTGCCGGCCGGGTGGACCGGCAAGCTGTGGGCGCTGGAAGAAGGTCTGCGCGAAGCGGCGACGTTTGCTCCGCGGGCAACGTACGTGTGGTTGAGCGATGCCGATATCGCCCATTCGCCCGCAACTCTGCGCCGCCTCGTCGCCAAGGCCGAGAGGGAGCGACGCGACCTCGTTTCCCTGATGGTCGTGCTGTCGTGTCGGACACCGTGGGAGCGCCTGCTGATTCCGCCCTTCGTCTATTTCTTTCGCCTGCTCTATCCTTTTGCCTGGGCCAACGATCCGCGTCGGCGCACGGCGGCGGCGGCGGGGGGATGCGTTCTGGTGCGCCGCGATGCGCTGAGTCGTATCGGCGGCTTTGCCGCCTTGCGCGACGCGCTCATCGACGACTGCACGCTGGCGCGGCGGATCAAGGACCTGAGCGGCGCCGGCGATCCGGCCGCGGCCGGTGGCGGCATCTGGATCGGTCTCGGCACCGAATCGCGCAGCCTGCGTCCCTACCGCGGTCTCGGCGACATCTGGCGCATGGTGGCACGCACCGCCTACACCCAGCTTCGCCATTCGCCGATCCTGCTGGCTGCTGCCATTGCCGGCCTGAGCATCACCTATCTGGCACCACCGGCGCTGCTGCTCGCCTGGCCATGGCACGGGCAGGGGGCGGCCGCCCTTCTTGGCGCCGGTGCGTGGATGATGATGGTGGCGAGCATGCAGCCGACCCTGCGTCTTTACCGGCAACCGGTCTGGCTCGGCCTTCTGCTGCCGGTGGCGGCGGCCTTGTACGCGCTCATGACCGCCGATTCCGCATGGCGCCACTGGTGCGGACGGGGCGGGGCGTGGAAGGGGCGCACGGGCCCTCTGGAACCCACACCGCCGGCCGGGTAAGGTTTGCAGGAACGCACACGAACGGACGAACGCGCAGACAAGGGAAAGATCGCCGGTGTCGAGCGAAACCATCGAGACGCCATCGGGCAAGGGGGCGGGCGACGAGAATTTTCCCGTCGGCTCGTGGCTGCTGCCGGCGCGCCTGCGCCCGCATGTGGCGACCTTCTATCGCTTTGCCCGGGCGATCGACGATATCGCCGACAACCCGGCGCTCACCTCCGACGACAAGATCGCGCGTCTGGAGCGCTTCGCCGCCGCCGTGACCGGTGAGGAGACCGCCGACCCGGCGCTGGCCACCGCCCATGACATGCGTCAAAGCCTGCGCGAGACCGGTATCACGCCGCGCCACTGCCTCGATCTGATTGCCGCCTTCAAGCAGGACGCGCTCAAGCGGCGCTACGACGACTGGGGCGACTTGATGGCCTACTGCGCCCTGTCGGCCAATCCGGTCGGGCGCTATCTGCTCGACCTGCACGACGAAGACGCGGCCGGGTATCGCGCTTCCGACGCCTTGTGCAGCGCCTTGCAGGTGCTCAACCATCTTCAGGACTGCCGCGACGACTACCGCGCCTTGAACCGGGTCTATCTGCCGCAGGCGTGCCTGCGCGCCCATGGTGCCGATGTGCGCGATCTTGACTGCGCGTACTGTACGCCCGGCCTGCGCCGGGTCATCGACGACTGCCTCGACGGAGTGGAGGAGCTGCTGCGCTTGGCGCGCACTCTGCCGGGGGGGCTGCACTGCCGGTCCCTGGCGATGGAATCGGCGGTCATCGTGCGCCTGGCCGAACGCCTGAGCGCGCGTCTGCGTGGCGGCGATCCCGTGGCCGGACGGGTTGCGCTCACCCGCCTCGATTTTGTGCTTTGCGGCCTGCGCGGCGCAGGCGGCGAGCTGCTCATGCGTACGTTCGGCGGACGCCGTACGGGTACGCACCCGGCCCGTCTGCGATCGTGACTCGCGCCAATCGTCACGCCATGGTTGCCGAAATCGCCCCCGACCCGCGTGGCAACGGGGCTGTTCCGCGCGTCTCCCGGGCCGAGGCATGGGCCCACGTGCGGGCCGTGGTCGCGGCCTCGGGAACCTCGTTCCTGTGGGGCATGCGCGTACTGCCGCGGCGCCGGCGCGAAG
>RFLL01000299.1 GCA_003693905.1 Alphaproteobacteria bacterium | reverse complement strand
GACGACGAACGGCGCATCGAGAACGATCGTCGCCGGTGTAAACCCGCTGTCCAGGGCGGCCAGATAGACGAACGGCTTGAAGGCGGAGCCGGGCTGACGCAGAGCCTGGGTAACACGGTTGAACTGGCTCTGCTCGAACGAGAAGCCGCCGTTCATGGCCAGGATTCGCCCGGTGTGCGGATCCATCGCCACCAGACCGCCGTTGACCTCGGGGATCTGGCGCAGGCCATAGGTTTCCGCTGGATAAGGGTTGCCCTTGGCATCGGCGCTTACGGGTTCGACCATGACCACATCGCCGGGCGCCAGCACGTCGCCCGGCACCTTCGGCCGCGGGCCAACCCGCTGGCCCTTCCGCCACGGCCGGGCCCAGGTCAGTTCGGCCATCGGGATCTGTCCGATGCGCCCATCGCCGAGGCCGATTTCGGCGCGCTGCGCGTTCACGTCGAGGACCACGGCCAGACGCCACGGGGCCATGCCCGGCGGCGGCGGCACCGCTTCGAGCCGCGCCGGCCAATCGCCCGCCGCCAGATCGATCCGGGTCACCGGTCCCCGCCAGCCGTGGCGACGATCATAGGCCAGCAGGCCGTCGCGCAGCGCCTTTTCCGCAATGCGCTGAAGGTACGGATCGAGGGTCGTGCGCACCGACAGTCCGCCCTGATAAAGCGCCCGGTCGCCGTAGAGCTCGGCAACCTTGCGCCGGACCTCCTCGACGAAATAGTCGGCCTCGACGATTTCGGTCGGGCTGGTGCGAGTCACGACCAGCGGCTCGGCCCATGCCGCTTCGGCTTCGGCCCGGGTGATGCGGCCGTCTTCCAGCATCCGCCCGATGACCCAGTTGCGCCGCGCCAGCGCCGCGTCGTGGCGGCGAATGGGATGATAGTTGTTGGGCGCCTTGGGCAACGCCGCCAGGAAGGCGGCCTCGGCGATGGTCAATTCGTCCAGCGACTTGTCGAAATAGTTGAGCGCCGCCGCCGCCACGCCGTAGGACCCGAACCCGAGATAGATCTGGTTCAGATAGAGATCGAGAATGCGATCCTTGGTGAAGGCGTGCTCGATCCGGAAAGCCAGGATCGCTTCCTTGATCTTGCGCTCGATCGAAACCTCGTTGGTAAGCAGAAAGTTCTTCGCCACCTGCTGGGTGATGGTCGAGGCCCCGACCGGGCGTCGATTCGAACCGAGATTGATCAGATTCGTCACCGCCGCCCGCAGAACCGACATGAAGTCGATCCCGGGGTGGTCGTAGAAGTTCTTGTCCTCGGCGGCAAGGAAGGCATTGACCACGCGGCGCGGAATCGCCCGGATCGGCACGTAGACCCGTTTTTCCGTTGCATATTCGGCCAGCAGCCGGCCGTCGCCGGCATGGACCCGGGTCACCGTCGGGGGATCATAGTCGGCAAGCTGTCGGTAGTCGGGCAGGTCGCGCCCGTAATGATAGAACAAATAGAGAACACCGCCGGCCGCCGCCAGCGCCAGCATGAGCACGAGCCCGAACGCGGCCGCCACGTACCTCAGAGGTATCCTCCGTCTGTCACTGCCGGCACGCGCCCGCGGACGCGCTTGCCATCACGGGCCGGGCGCATGACGCCATCAAATCGCCCGCCATCACGGCCGCCATCACACCTGTCGCGTTGCCAGCCTAGCATCGTCGAAGTTACCCTTTGGTAACCATGCATGTTGGTAACCGTGCATGCCCCCATGGCCCCGGAGGTCCGTCACGCAGGCCGGCCCACCATGCCCCCGCTGCGCGCCCGCCACGCCGTGCGATGGCCATGACGATCGCTGGGTACCATGACAATGCGGCGTGGTTATGACCGTTTCAAGGTCCGTTGCCACGCGAAATATTCGTTGATCGCCCGCACGGCTGCCGCGATCACCCGGGCCCGGTGCTTGGCCGAGCGCAGCAGACGTTCCTCCTTCGGGTTGGACAGATAGCCGATCTCGAGCAGGACCGAGGGCACCGTCGGCGATTTCAGCACCGCAAAGCCGGCAAAGCGATGGGTATTGCGCAGCAGCTTGGTGACCTTGCCCAGCTCCGCGACCAGAGTGTTGGCGAAGTGCTTCGACAGATTCATCGTCTCGCGTCGGGCGAGATCGATAAGGATCTTGCTCACCTCCTCCGGCTGCTCCGACAGATCGATGCCGGCGATGATGTCGGCCTTGTTCTCCTTGGCCGCCAGGGCCTCGGCCTCGGCGTCGGAGGCCGTCTGCGACAGAGTATAGACCGAAGCGCCGCGGATGGTGTGGCGCTTGTGGTTGTTGGCGTGCAACGACACGAACAGATCCCCCTGGTGTTCCTGGGCGATCTTGATGCGATCGCGCAGACGGATGAAGGTGTCGTCGTCACGGGTCATGACCACGCGGTAGCGGCCGGTGGCCAGCAGCCGCCGGCGCAGCTCGCGGGCGTAATCGAGGGTGATCTTTTTTTCTAGGATCCCCGACAGGCCGCGCGCGCCGGGATCGACGCCGCCGTGGCCCGGGTCGATGACGATGGTCGGACGGTTGTCCCGGCTCGGCTTTGTCGGTGCCGGCAGTCGCGTCTGCGGCGGCGCCAGCGGCGGGTCGGACACGAACGGCTGCCGCCCGTCGACAAAAAAGGCGGCCCGGGTGACCGGGATCAGATCGACCACGAAGCGGTAGGGATAGCCGGCCCGCGGCGGGATGACGAAAACGTTGCTGATGCGCATCGGCCGGGTCATGTCGAGGACCACCCGGCTGGTCCCGGGTGCGAACAGGCCGAAGCGCATGGCGGCGATGCCGCCTTCGCCGGCGCGCACAAGATTTCCGGGCGGTGTCCAGCGCAAGACCGGCAGATCGATCACCACACGGAACGGATCGGGCAAGGTAAAGACGCGGTACCGCGGTGCCTCGGACAGCTCCATGACGAACCGGGTCTTGTCCGGGTGTACCCCGATTCGCACGTCCTTGACGGACGGCTGCGCCAACGCCTGCGGCACACCTGACAGAACCGCCAGGAGGATCAGAACACCGCGTATCATCGCGCCCATGAAAAATCCTCATCCCGCCCCGGAGTCAGAGTACGCGCGCGGGATGTATTTTCCCATATATCGGTCACATATACGTTGCGACACGGAGGAAGCGCAACCGGAACACCGCGTCCCGGGCCCGTTCGTACCGGACGGCGAGACCTTCAGGCGAGGCCCCCCGGAGACATCCCCAAGGACGTCCCCCGGGGCATCGCGGGGGGCATCCCCGGGGCCGGGCCACTCGGGCAGGCCACTCGGGTATGGATCGCGGCCGCCGGTGCTGATAGTGTTTGGGAGCGATTCGCGCCGTTCTGTCCGCCGCCGGCCCTCGCCGGGCGGATGGATCATGGACGGTGCAGGCCCGTTTCCTCCCAGAGG
>RFLL01000298.1 GCA_003693905.1 Alphaproteobacteria bacterium | reverse complement strand
GCTCCCGTCACGATCTGCTGGCGCTGCACCGCCGCTTCGAGCGAAGCCGTCTGCGTGCCGGTTGCCGTACCGCCGGCGGGGGCGTTGAGGTTGAGGGCGATGACTCCGGTGGCCCGCGCCGTGCCGGACAGCGTCCAGGACATGGCCACGCTGGATGCACCGGGCGCACTCGCAGCCGCACAGGCGCGGGCGAAATTGCCCGACGCCGACTGTGTGTCCCAGTGTTCGACCTGCCCGCCGCCGGATGCGAACTGCGGGTTGCCGCCGTCCGCCCCGATGACGTTGAAAACCAGGTCTGCGTTCTGACTGGCAAGCGACACGCCGGGATCGGTACCGGCCGCGAACGTCTGTGTGACCACCGCATCGTGCGGGGTCGTCTGATCGACATCGTAAAGGCCGAGCGCCCCGGCCGCGACATGACCACCGCCTTTGGTGATGCGGATCGTGGCCGCCGTCTTCGTCGGCGGAGCCACCAGCTTCCACAGCGACAGCCCGGTATCACTGCTGACCGCAAGGGTTGTGATGTTCGTCAGCGTCCGTTCATCGGCCCCGCCCGGATCGAAGACGACACCGGTGACGGTGCTGGTCGAACATGCCCCGACCAGCAGAAACCGGTCGGGATTGCTGCCGATGGTCAGCGTCAGGTCCAGTGTCGTGGCCGAGGTCGAGGCGGCCTGAGCGGCATTTTCCGGCGTTGGCATCGGGCGATCCGATCAGCGGTGCCGCCGCAACGGCGGCGGTTTCGGTGCGACGGGACGAACGGGTCCCGCCGCACCGGGGATCAAGGCAAGGCTCTGCTAAGGGCGCTAGGACGCCTGAACCGGGGCATGGCGCGGATGCCCCTTGTTGACGATCACGCCCGCCGGCCCGCCGCTGGTCAGGCCGGTGGGGGTCAGGGTGATGCGAATGAAGCGCCTGTCGCCGACATAGCCGACGCTCATCGGCACCAGATCGCTGGTAACGGTGGCCACGATGCCGCCGGAGACCGCAGCGACGCCGATGACGTCGGCGGCAGCAACCGCGCTATACGGACCCGGCGCACCGGTGCCGTCGTCGCCGGCGTGCTCCAGCGTGACGGCGATCTGGGCCGAACCGACGGGCGAAGCCCCCAGCTCGACGATGTCGCCGAAATGGACGACCACCTGGGCCGCGTTGAAGCCGGCGAGATCGACGTCGGCGGAGACCAGCGCACCGGTCGCCTGGTTGATGGTCTGGGCGGGCAGCGCCTGAACCGGCGCCACGTTGCTGTGAAGGTCCTGCATGGTCATGTCCCGGTTCCTCCTTAGACGCCGACCTTGAGCTTGCGCAGGGCCTCGGCCAGGACCACCTGTCCGCCGACGCGCCGGCGCGCGATGAACCGCACGTTGCCGCTGGTCGCCTGGGTGAAAGGATCGCGCAGGATCGACAAGGTGATGCGGTCGACGATCGTGTAGGCGCGGCGGATGTCGCCGAAGACGATCGGCGTGGCACCGGCGGCCACGTCGGGCATGTCCGGCACCTCCAGATAGGGCTGGCCGAGAATGGTGTTGGGTACGCCGCTGGCTAGGCCGGGCTGCCAGACATAGTTGTTCTGAGCGTCCTTGAGCTTGCGCACCTCGCCCAGCGTCGCGCGGTTGAGCAGCCACCATCCCTGCACCGCGTAGCCGGTCTTGAGATCATGGTAGAGGTCGATCAGGCCGTTCGCCTGACCGTTTGCGTCGCCGATGCCGGCGGCGCTGCCGCTCGTCGTCTCGCCGACACCCGCGGCCTGAAGCAGGCCTTCCGGTTTGCCGACACCGTTGCCGTTGACGAACGCCGCACCTTCGGTGACTGCGAACTGCTCGGAGAA
Organism: Alphaproteobacteria bacterium; assembly: GCA_003693905.1. Taxonomy (GTDB): domain Bacteria; phylum Pseudomonadota; class Alphaproteobacteria; order Kiloniellales; family J153; genus J153. The sequence continues at coordinate 933 of RFLL01000298.1, read as the reverse complement.
TTCCTGTTGCAGCTCGTCCTCGAGGCTGAATTCCGAATCCTCCATCATCTGTTCCGACACATCGACCAGGGCGTACATCTCGTGCGTCGGAAATTCCTCCAGGCCATAGCTCAGCCCTTCGGTCTCGGTGCGCACACCGGCTTCGGCCGTCCAGGCGGCACCGAAGGTGCCGCGGCGAACCGGCATCTGCAGTGCGCGGCGCGCGGTTGCGCGAACCCGCGCCACCTGGCGCAGCGGTGAAAACTCGACCTCCGCCTTGATGATCTCGCGCACATATTCGACCGGTGCCAGATAGCCCGCGGTCGGATCCGCGCCAACGCTGAGCGCCTTCATTTCCTCACGCGTCAGCGCACCGTGCCCCGGGTCGGGTTCGTCGCGGGTGCCGTAACGCAGGTAATCGAAATACGCCTTGACCTCGGGATTGCGCTCACGCGGGTGCTCGGAGCCGGTGCGCGTACTACGCCGAATGGCCGCCTCAAGCTGATCGAGACGGGTGTTCATCTTGACGAGTGCTTCCTCGCTGCGACCGGTGCGACGGTCGTTCTCGGCGCGAAACGCCGCCCACGTGCGGCCGAGTTCATCGACCGCATCCTTGACCTGTTCGATATGCATGAAGTTTCTCCGGATGTTGGCGTTATTCGAAGGACGAATCGGACGGAATCGCGGCATCCGCCGCCATCAGGGCGGCGACGCGCCGCAGGCGCGCCGCCAGGTCCGAAAAGTCGTGGCCAGCATCCCGCCTGGACACGAGGGCCTTGTACCCGACACCGAGGACGGTGCGGGCCTGCGAACGGCTCAACCCAGCGTCGTGCATGAGGAACCGTTCGAATTCGCGTTCGCTCGGCAGCGGCAATCCCGGCGGGCGCATCTTGACGCGCCGAACCCGCGCGTTTGGGTTGGCGGGGAAGGTAACGATCGACACCTCCCACAGGT